>JBGTNC010000001.1:0-8383 GCA_041743265.1 Alphaproteobacteria bacterium
GATCCAGCGTATCTTCCGCTTCATCAGCAAGTTTAAATGCTTTTGCTTGCGGGCTGTTTGGATCTTCCAACAATTCTTCAAGCTCTGCTTGTGTCAGCGCAGGCTCTTGGCCGCGACCATAGGCAGGGTTTGCAAGGCTATTAGGCGCTGTAAAAGGCAAAGCACCAGCATTCTGCTGGCCAGCCTGACCAGACATGGCCAATGGCATCGCCATTTGATTTGGTGGTACCTGTGCGAACGCGGCGGCCGATGTCATCGCAACGGCAGCAACAGCACAAAGACCCGAAACAACTAAGCGGTTAACCGCCGGAAACTGGGGCATAGTTCAACTCCACAAGACGTTTGTCTGGATCTACAACAACGTTGGCACGCAAGCCAGCCTGCAGGCCGACATCACGCAGAACTTCGATAACGGATTTTTGTTTAGCCTGAACCGATACAACCAGCGGCGCAGGTGGCACATCACCATTGATTTGCAATTCGTAGCCTGCACGATCTGCAAGTGAACGTGTGATCGGCTCAATAGGCCCTACCCATTCTACAGAAACGGTGCGGCGCAACTCTTGCGGTGCATAAGGCGCTGTCTGTACAGAAACACCAGGATTACGCGCTTGCTCAACAGCAGCCAATGTCTGCAACGCAGCAGATGCTTTATCTACCGCAGAAGCCAGACGCAGACCGATAGCATCCGGAGAGGCCACAAGCTGTTGATCTACTTTCGAGTAGGGTGTGCAGGCAGTCAGAAAAAGAAGTCCTGCGGCACCAAGAAGGGAAAGATTTTTGTTCATGAGAATTGTTCCATCACTGCCCGAAAAAAAAGGGAAAGATTTTGCGTGACTTTGATAGTAACCATTTTCTGCGCCAATGCAAACAGGCAAGCACCTGTTTTAGCGATTTTCTGCCCAGCAATCTGGAAAGTGGTTATTTGCAGGGGTCGCCCCGCTTGAATGCGGAAAATAAAAAGCAACATTTACTGCGCTTAGAAAAACACAGCGCGCTGTCGCGCTGATCAGCCCGGGCTACGTTTAGCTGGCCTTGGCAAGGCCGCCGTCACCAGATCTTTCGGGTCACGCACAAGGCGATAACGCTGCATGGCGGTCATTACTTTTTTCCGGTACACGTCACCATAACGGGGCGTTGCGGAATGGTACCAGGCGATACCTTTATAAAGGCTGCCCGTTTCGTTCATTTTTTTGCGCAAGATCCAAGTGCCGACGCCGATATTCACACAGGCATCATCGCGCACCATACGCTTGGCTGTCGCTTCCGGCACATTCCAGTGCCGCGCCAGTTCCGGCACCCAAAGTGTATTAATCTGCATCGGGCCTAAATCATGCGTGCCATTGGTGTTTTTGGAAGCCATGCCCACACGGCCGCCTTCCACATGTAAAATACCCAGAATAACGGAGGGCGGCACCGCATAAGTTTGCGCTGCCGTGAAAATACAAACTGCCAGTGCTTGTGCTGTAATCATTTTCTACCTGTTAATTCCGCGCCAAGTCAGCTGTCAGCAACATCGTGTTCTGAGGCTTACCCATGATCACGGTAACTTTGCCGTCTTCTGGACGGCGATACATCGTAAAAGGGTTCGCGGCAATATTCCATTTTTTCAAAAGCGCGCCATTCGCCGCCACTGCTGCCAAAGCACCATCTACGATTTTATCGCGGCTGAGAGCATTTTTATCACCCTTAATATAAGCCGACCAAGCATCACCCGGTTTGGCGCTCGACATCATGGCAGCGCCGCCGAAGCGATTTTCTTCTGCCGTGCCCCAAGGCAACAAGCGCACTTGCAACTTACCCGCACTCACCACGCCCTCCAGCTCTTTCCAGTATTCCATACAATGGATGCAAGACACATTCATGAACATGTATATATAAGGTGCTGTGTCGGGGCCCGCTTGTACCCAAGCGCCATTTTTTTCAACTTCGGCGTAAAAACGCTCGGCCTTCGAAGCACTGCTTTTGAGATCCAGCGCGCCCGGCAAGGCTTCTTGACCGCCCATTTGTTTCGCGGCAAGGGCCTTCATTTGTTCAACGGTTTCGATCATACCGTCTTGATCCACCAGCTGGCCAACAACCAAGCCACCTTCAACCGTTGTATAGGCGGTCAGGCGCGTGCCGTCTTTTTTAATCAGCATCCAGCCGTCCAGACCCAGTGCATGGCCCATATATTCGACCTTGCCGCCGTCTTTGGTTTCAAATTCACGCAAGGCGGTGTGGCGCATATTTTTGTTATCGCCATCTGCAAAAGATGCCGTCATGCCTGCGGTCAATAAAACAGCGCAAAGCGCGAAAGCTGCAAAAATATGTTTCATGATGATCATCCTCGTCCGCCGCAGTGCTGAAACCCCTTCAGCTTGACCGGGCTATCGTTAACACCCTAGTGCATCCGGCCTGCGCTCTCAATATTTTTAACAGTTTTCGAAAAAATGCCGGTCAAAGCTGTTGGCCATAAAAGCCGTGCAGCGCTGCGATCTATAGACAAAACCGCACGATCTCTCAATTATAACACCGTTAAAATAGATACCATAAGGCAAAATACGTACTGATGACGATCACTGGGGGCGCTATTACAGGCGAAAGCCGCCATTTGTGCCATTACCACCGTTTTTTGGCCCTTTTTGATTCAAGCGGATCGGCTTGGACACCTTGATGCCACTGTCATCTTCCGCTTCCGCCGCTGTCGGGGCGGGTTCTGCTGCACGATCAAAGTTTTTAGAAACCGTATCCGCCGCGCCATCCGGCAGCGCCGTCAGCAATTTATCCATGACGCTTTTTTTATCGCCATTGTCGTTTATTTTTTTCGCCAGATCGAAAGCATTCAGACCATCGTTGTTCTTGATAAAAAGATCCGGGTTTTTGGCCAGCACAAAACCAACACGCGTGGCTTGTCCACGGCTCACAGCCAGCAACAAAGGTGTGCGGCCCGCCCAATCGGTCGCGTTGATATTCGCGCCCTTTTTCAGGCATAAATTAAAACGATCCACATAATCCGTTTGCTGAATGGCTTCGAGCAATTCACGATCAACGATGCGCTGTTGTTCTGCGGATATTTTATTTTTTTCTGCCATCTGCTTTTCTTTATTTACAAGCGAAAGCCGCCATTACCCTTGGCCTTTTGACCGATGGTAACGGGCTTCATAATCTTGATTTCGCCTTGTGGCGCAGGGGTTTTTTCAGCTGGCGCATTATTTTGTACAGAGGCTCCAGGGGCTGTTGCGCTGTCATCGATCTTTGCCAATAAAGCCTTGATGATCGGCATGCGCGCGGGACAGCTTTCAGGCAATTTGCGCGCTTCATCCAGCACCATATCGTTCGACATATTTGTCGACAACGGGTCTGCACCTTTTGATAAAAGAAAATCTGCTTTCCCTTGCTCGCCACATTTGACGGCCAGCATCAAAGCCGTATTGCCGTTGTGATTTTTTGCATCGACATCCACACCGCAGGACAACAAGAATGTCAGCATCGCTTCGCTGTAGACCCCGCGCGAAAAAGCCAGATGAAAAAGCGGCGCACGACCGACCGATGTGGCATAGCCACCACTGGGTGTCGCGATGGTTTCTTGCACATTCAGTTCTACCCGCGCATTGGCGCCTTTTTGCACATAAAGTTTCGCCTGCTGCAAGTCCTTGGCGCGGACTGCTTCGATCAGTAAATCATCCATAACACGTTGCTGCTGGGAGGAAATCATCGCAATTCGGCTCTATCCTTGGTTGAAAAGGCTATTGAAAGCACCGCCTGTGGCGGGAATCGTTTTATTCGGGACACTTTAGCAAACTGCATGCTTTATGTCAATAAACACGCACTGCACTTATTTTAATATATATCAATAACTTAAGCGGATTTTGCCGTGTTCGGAAGCAAAGTGACGATCCCCCTATCTATCTGGGCATGATCTTGACACTCCTTACTTCTGACTCTATTGATCAGTCCCGAAGTTATATGAAAGACATACTTATTATTAAAGGAGACTTCGGTCATGAAGGGACGCAAACCCGGTCAATCACGTTTTCGCAAAGCATTTCTGGCAGCGGCGACGATTTTTGCCCTCGGCACAGGTGGCACTGCACTTGATACTTTGCCCAAAGATGCCGTGACCGACACCCAAAGCATCGTGACCTTCAACATCGGCACCGATCAGCAGTATGGCTATAACATCTCCCCCGTTGACCAGATGTGGAAACACACACTGTCAATGAAATCACCCGAACAGCAAAACAATGACCTTTTGACAGCCGCTGCCGAAGCCGACAGCTGGCGCACCCGTGCGCTGATCCAGCAAGGGCTGGATATGGCCAAATACGGCCAGCAAGCTCTGTTTGTGGCTGCCGATAACGGCGGCAACGATGTTGTGAAAGCCTTGTTGGAAGCAGGCGTGCGCGCCGATGCACAAAACAGTCTGGCCTTACTAAACGCCGTACGCGGCAACCACACACAAACCGCCTTGGACTTGCTGGATGCCGGCGCGAAGCCCTACGGCCAAGACAATGCCATCCTGATCGCCGCCGCCACCACAGGCAATGTTGTGCTGGTTGAAGCCTTGCTGGACAAAGGCGCATTTGCAGGCGTTAAAAACAACGCGGCCCTGCTGGCTGCCGTACAAAACGGCCATACGGCTGTTGCCGATGTTTTGCTGGCTGCCGAAAAAACTGTGGTTATTCCGGCGACCCCCAGCTTCTTTGACTTTGAAAGTCTGGGCACAACACCGCCTTACAACAGCCCCTTCAATACGCATGTCAGCCCCTATTCCAGCTATACATCTTTTGGTGACAGCTATACCTATTACCCGGGTATTGGTTTCGAGATGGGCTATACCCTTGGCAAAACCGCCGCCATTGATGTGAACGCAAATAACGGGCAGGCTTTGTACGAAGCGGTTTATCACAACGATGCAGCGATGGTACGCACATTGCTGGCCCACGGCGCAGATGCTGATGCACGCGATGGCGCCATCAAACGTTTGGCCAACGAAAGCCGCAATGTCGAGATGGTCACTTTGCTGAAAGGCAAAACCGCTGCGCCGACGTATCCGAACTTTATGGGCCCTTAAGCCTGAAAAGCCGGATTTACGGTTTTTTCATCTGTCTCTGCTGTGATATAGTCGCTTTGCAACGATCATTTTAAGCGGCCCCTGCACAAATGTGCCGAGGGTATCGTTAACAAGACCCGCCCGTGACAAGGAGGCTTTTGCCACATGCACGCACCGCCCACACATCTTGCCCCCCCTGATGCCATGATTTCCATTGATATTGCCGATACCCTGACACCTGCAGACCTGAACGACTTATGCGATGCTACCGATGCTGCGGTTGAAGCAGGCGGCGGCTTTGGCTGGATCACCCCGCCTGCCCGTGAAGTCATGGAACGCTACTGGAAGGGTGTGCTGGTCGTGCCGGAGCGACATTTGCTGCTGGCACGCATGGATGGCGCCGTGTGCGGGGCCGTACAGCTGGTCGAACCCAGCCGACATAACGAGGCGCAGGCTTTTTCCGCACAGCTTCTGGCGGCCTTTATAGCCCCTTGGGCACGTAATCGCGGGGCCGGTCGCAAATTGACCGATATGGCCGAGAAACTGGCCCTTGAGATGGGCTACAAGGTTTTGCAGCTGGATGTACGTGACAGCCAGGAAGCTGCCATACACCTATACGAAAACATGGGTTACAAGCGCTGGGGCACCAATCCGGCCTATGCGCAGATAGATGGCAAGATCATTACCGGCTTTTACTATGCCAAAATCATCCGCCCGCTCTTTGTGCCGGAAGACGTTAAAAAGTCCTGAGAAACGAGCAGCTTTCTACAGCCCCTCGCATCAAATCTGGCCTTTTCCCTGTCTATACAAGCCTTTTTGAAGGTCTGTTACCGCAGGCCCTATGGGTGATTTGACAGAGCCAATATTGAAACAGCGCTTGATTCTATTTTCCCTCCCGAGTCTCTTGCATATTTCTCCTTACCAAAAAGTTAATGTTTTATATTATGTAAAATATAATGATAGATTATTACCGCCGTTTGTAATATTTCATAAGAAAATGTGCAGCCCTGACGCTTTTCTGTAATTTTCCCTTGATTATCGTTAGTTCCGGACTTAACCTACCTAATACTTACGTAAAGACAATGATCCCAAAAAATAACAGAACCCCTGCTCTCAAGGAGGCCTAATCATGGCGTATGAAGACAACGAAAACGGTTACCACGGCTATCGCTTTTTAGTAGATGCCAAAAATGAGCGTCAGTATGCGATCCGTTACGACAACGGCAAGCCGACAAAACCCTTCAGCGTCTTTGACGGTGATTTCAAAAAGAACGAAACAATTTTCGCCATGGATGACGAGACACAAGTCAAATCCGAAGGCGGCAAAACACGTATCTCAACAGTTGCGTACCAGCTGAAAACCGATGCGACCGGCGAAGTTCGCGGTCCCGGTGCTTTCAAACAGGTCGGCGTTGACTATGATGTATCTTTCAAAACAGCTGCTGATGGCTCTTTCAGCCTGTCTTATAAACTTTCCGCTGAATCCAAGAAAACCATCGAAGAGATGGATTTCGCTGCAGGCTTCCCGCAGGAATTCACCGAAAAGCTGAACCCGAAAGACCCCGGCCTGCGCCGTGACTCGACAGGTGCTATTACCGGTCTGGACCAGCGCCTGCTGAGCAACTTGTCCTTCCCGCCACACCACAACGGTGGCGCGCATGTTGCCCGTTTCAACATTGAAACAGCACCCGATACAACATCTGTTATGCCCCGTCCTGAAGATATCGTGCAAGAAACACGCACGCCATCCAACCAGAACAGCGGCAACACACGCCCTGCAAAAGAGTTTAACAACCGCACCAACCTGCCGGCTGTTCAACAAAAGATGAAAGTGCCAGATGCAGCCATTGAAGCTGTTTTGCGCATGTTCTGTGATGACTTGACAGAAAAAGCAGAGCAAGGCCGCCTGGATCCTGTTGTTGGTCGTGACGCAGAAACAACTGACTCCATCAAAATCCTGTCCCGCCGCAAACAAGCCAGCCTGTGCTACACAGGTGAAGCTGGTGTTGGTAAAACAGCGATGTTCTCCGGCGTTGCACAATACATTGCCGATGACGTAGATGTACCAGACAGCCTGCGCGGCGCACGCGTCTTGGCGCTTGACCTGCAAGCGATGAACGCTGGTGCCAAATACCGCGGTGAATTCGAAGCGAAACTGAAGCCGTTGATTGACGGTCTGAAAGAGCGCGAAGGCTACCTGAAAGGTCGCAAGATCATTCTGGCGATTGATGAAATCCACTCCCAGCTGACAGCCGGTAAGGCTGAAGGCGGTTCGGATGCGGGTAACATGATGAAGCCGTTCCTGACAGCCAAAGGTATCTCCGTTATGGGGACAACCACGCTGGAAGAATACCGCAAGCACATCGAAAAAGATGGCGCTTTGGCCAGCCGTTTCGAACAAAAAACACTGAGCCAGCCAAACGCACAAGACACGCTGACCATTCTGGAAAAATTGTGGCCCTTGATCAGAGATCACCACAACATTGCTGAAGACATCGCAAAAGAAGATCTGGAATACATGGTCACCATGACCAACCGTTATGCCCCGAACGAGAGCCAGCCCCGTAAAGGTGAAAAAGCACTCGACATGGCGGCAGCTTCGGCGAAGTTCCGTGGTTCCAACGTTGTTGAGAAAGAAGATATGGTTGCGGCCGTCGCACAGATGTCCAAACTGGATGCTTCCTTCTTGAACAAGTCTGACTATGACCGCATGTTGAAAATGGAAGAAACCCTGCCGGAAAAAGTTCTGGGTCAGCCTGGCCTGAAACAAATCACGGATGGTTTGATCGGTGCGCGCTCCGGCCTGAACGATCCGAACCAGCCTTGGGGTTGCTTCGTTTTGCAGGGCCCAACCGGTACCGGTAAAACAGAAACCTGTAAAGCACTGGCTGAAGAGCTGTTCGGTGACCCGAAAGCCCTGATCCAGCTGAACATGGCTGAATACTCCGAGAAACACAGCGTTTCCCGCCTGATCGGCGCGCCTCCGGGCTATGTCGGTTTTGATACGGCCGAGCCTGCCTTGACCGAGCAAATCCGCCAGCGTCCCTATTCCATCCTGCTTTTGGATGAAATCGAAAAAGCGCACCCGGATGTTTTCAACGTCTTGCTGCCTGTCTTGAACGACGGCGAGATGACAGACAACCAAGGCAAGAAAGTGCAGTTTAACAACGTGATCGTGATCATGACATCCAACTTGGGTGCCAAAGAAGCGATGGCGGCACTGGAAAGCGGTGGCAACAGCATGGCTTTGGGCAACAACACAGCCGAAAAGACGCCGGAAGAGCAGCAAGAGCTGCTGGGCCGCATCTACGGTCGTGCCCGTGGCCAATTCTTCCGCCCCGAGATGGT
>JBGTNC010000002.1:0-2662 GCA_041743265.1 Alphaproteobacteria bacterium
GAGCACCTCGTTTACACCGAGGGTGTCGGGAGTTCGAGTCTCTCAGCGCCCACCATCCTTCAGGACACGCACAAGCGCCCCGTAACGGGCGCTTTTTTTTATTGCCCGTTTTTGTGAACGCGCGCACGGGTTGACAGTGAAGCCTTACAGCTGTTTCTTTGGATGTATCCATTTTAACGAGGATTTGCTTATGACTGCTACGTCAACGCTCGCGATTAAAGAACTCATGTGCTTTGTGCCATCGGGGCCGGATTACGCACAGGCTTTGCGCTTTTATGAAGATCTTGGCTTTTCGATTGCATGGGAGTCGCCAGAGCTGGCTATTTTGCAATACGGCGCACATCGTTTCTTTTTGCAAAATTTTACGAATGTTGAATTGCAAGAAAACTACATGATGCATCTGGCTGTTGAAGATCTAGATGCATGGTGGGAAAAATTATCCGCATTAAACTTGTCCGAAAAATATGCAGGCGTGCGCTTGAAGCCGCCACAGATATATCCGTGGGGTATGCGTGAAATCCACCTGATCGATCCCGCAGGTGTTTTGTGGCACATCGCCATGCCTGTAACGCCAGCGGAGGACGCCTAGCCTGCATTCAGAGGAATTGAATCCATCGGCTTTTCGGGTTCTTTTTTCTGGATGGGAGCAGGGGCTTCCAGCGGGTGATCTTTTCTGATCTGGCGCAATTGTTCCAAGGCTGTGGATATTTTCAGCTTCAACATATTTTCACCGATTTTGCGGTTAGCTTTTTCAATGTTGCCGTTATTACCGATATGCAGGCCTGATAGCTCGGGGTATCGCTGTTCGCTCTTCGCGCGCACGCCTTCGGGGTGTACGGCCATCAGCTCTGATGTATCGCGCAGGGCCGCATGGCCACCGATATCGCTTTCGGTGAAGCCTTTTTTCTTTAAATATTCTTTTTGATGATTGTCATCGTAATATTTATCAAGGCTTGCGGCATAGATACCTTTATCGGCCCATTTTTGCATGAGTATGTCGGCGGCATTACGTTGGCTGTCTTGGTTGCCATGGCTATCACCCAAAAAGAATACATAGCGGAAGCCGTGTTGCAAGAAGCTGTCACCGGCTGCGACCAGCACTTCGGTTAACACATTCTCCGGCAGGTCAATCGTGCCGGGGTATTCCATGTGCGGGCCTTCGGGGACGTAACCGATCACGGGGGCCACCAGCGTCAGGCCGTCATGCTCGGCAATTTCACCGGCGGTATAGCGGACGATATAGTTATGTTTGCCTGTCACCACATGCGCGCCGTTTTGTTCTGTGCCGCCTGTGGGGATGATGATGGCATCATAGCCTTTGTATTGCGCGCCCCAGATTTCGGTCCAGGTGAGGTCTTCGATATGCACGCTGCGCAATTGCTCTTTCATGATCATGGCGTGAATCCACCACATGAAGACGGACAGGATAACAACGACCGATACGATTGTGAAAAAGCCGTCACTTTTACCGCTGCGAATATCCTTGAAGGACCAGACGAAGGGCATGACGTAGAGTTCCCAAACGGAATTGAAGGGGTTCTTTTCCGATTTTTTGATGCCGTATTCGATCTTCTCGTATTTTTCCGGCACATACAGTGTGCCAAACAGATGATCCCAGAAAGAGAAAATCAGGCCAAAGTTTTTATCCATATGGCGCGGGGCGGTGCTGTGGTGAATCTGGTGTTGTGCCGGACTGATGAAGATATAGGAGAGTTTCTTGCCCCAGCTGAGCCAGACTTGCGAATGGCGCAGGTTGTAGCCAATGATATAAAACAAAAAGACGGCAATATTGATGCCCATGACTTCATACTGCCCGGGCGCATCTCCCGAGAGATAAAAGAAACCGCCTGTAGCAAGGCCCACCAACAGCGCTGCAATCAACGCGTTCAGCAGCAAATCTACAGGGTGCATGCGGTGCAGGGTGACGGGGTTCAATACCTCGGCTGAATGGTGCACCTTGTGGAAGTGCCATAGGATGCCGTTTTTATGTGTGAGGTAATGCGAGAGATAAACCGCAAAATCCCCCAGCAGCAGCGCCACGAGCGTATAGCCGATTTTGGTTGCGGTCGAATCCAGCAGCGGCGTATTCAGCGGCCCGAAAATGGTTTCTGCCAGTTGATAGGTGGAGAGAGAGAATACATGGTTGCTGAGCAGAAATTGCGCTGCGAAAAAATAATAGGCAACAGCATTGGTCAGGAAGAATAGATAGTCTTGCACGGCAGATTTATGCGTATAGGCTTCGCCACCAAAAACAAACTGCCAGAATCCTTTGGACGTATCCGGTTTTTCAAGCTCCGTGGAAGAACGAAAGGCAAGGTAGGCGATAAAAGCCAAGGCCAGCGAGGATAGAAGATAGGCGATAAAAAGCCGTTCATGTGGAATGACAAGGGAGAACCATTGCTGATAGGGTTCTTTCTCCAGAAAATCCAAAAACGGCAAATCGAAATCAAACATAGCTTCTGTATACCTCTGAGATACCCGTTGCGTGCTTCTTTGCATTATATATGTTTGCGGGGGCTGCCGTTAAGAGGCTTGTGCTTATCAATCGATAATCCCTGTAAAAAACGGTGAAAACCCAAAGATTTCGGGAAGTCGGGTTTAAAAAAAGCGCCGGTCAGGGCGCTTTTTTTAGTCTTATGACGGTGGCTGCGGCTTATTTTGC
>JBGTNC010000003.1:0-10653 GCA_041743265.1 Alphaproteobacteria bacterium
CAACTTATTATATTTGAAGGTATTACCCGCCACCACCATGACAGATACACCTGCACAGAAACCGAAAGATAAAAAGGACAATGCCAAGCCAGAAGTGGAAGGCACGTTCCTCTATACCGAATCTATCGAAAAGGTTCAGGAAATTGCGGTGAATGCGCTGGAGCGTATGGATGTGCTGGGTCTGCGTCCCGTGCCCGAAATGTACGAGCTGTGGTACCGCTACTTTCAAGGTGATGTTGAAATCATCCGCGCCATCGAAGCGCATCAGGGCAAGCTGGATGAGAAAGTCTGCTACAAAGTTTATCGCCGCTATCTAAACGAAGCTGTGCGCGACGAAGCAGTTAAAAAAATCAGCGACCAGATGCAAACGGCTATTACCGAGCTGGCAGGTATGTTGAGCAATGCGCGCTCTGCCGCCGGTGAATATGGCGATACGCTGGATGATGTATCCGGCCGTTTGGGTAAAGCGGATTCGATCGAAGATCTGGGCGAGATTGTGGCCAGCATCGTGGCGGACACCAAAAAGATGGTGGAGAAAAATCAGGATCTGGAAGTACAGCTCGTGAATTCATCTAAACAGGTGACAGAGCTTCGCAATAACCTGGATACCGTGAAAAAAGAAGCCCTGACAGACGGGCTGACTGGGTTGTTGAACCGTAAGGCGTTTGATCAGCAGATTATCGAATGCGTATCCGAATGTTCGCAAGCGGGTACGCCCATGGTCTTTATGCTGCTGGACATCGACTTCTTTAAAAAGTTTAACGATACCTATGGCCACCAAGTGGGCGATCAGGTTTTGCGCCTTGTCGCGCGCACGTTGACAGATAACGTTAAAGGTCGTGACTTTGCCGCCCGTTATGGTGGTGAGGAATTTGCAATTATCCTGCCGGATACGCCTTTGTCTGCCGGTTTGAAAGTGGCAGAGATGCTGCGCAAATCCGTCGAGAGCAAGGAAGTCGTGAATAAAGCCAGCAACGAACATCTGGGCCGCATCACCCTGTCTATCGGTATTGCCGAATATACAGCAGGTGAGGACATTCCCGAACTGATCGAGCGCGCGGATGTGGCGCTATACGATGCCAAGCGTGCAGGCCGTAACCGCGTTATCGAAGCCAAGCCGCGCAAATAATCAAATTCTTATTTTAGTTTAGCTAGGGCCTTTTTTGCCCTTGCCGCGACCTGTGCCTTTTTTGTGCCGTCCGGGTTTTTGTGATCCGCGCGGTTGCTGGTCACCATCGCGACGTGGGCCGCCACGAGACTTCCGGTCTTGGTCGTTGCGGCGTTGATGCGGTCTGCGTGCGGGTTGATCGTCAGGGTCGCCCTCTACAATCTCGAATACTGTACTGCCGCGCATAGGGTCAGCTTCAAGAATACGTACAATCACTTTATCTGCCAGACAGAAAACGCGGCGCGTTTCCTTGCCTGTTAAGGTGTGGCGTTTTTCATCATAGATATAATAGTCGCGCGGCAGCTGGCGCATGGGCACAATGCCATCCGCGCCGGATTCGGTCAGGGAAACGAACATGCCGAAAGATGTCACGCTGCTGATTTTGCCAGCAAAGGTGCCGCCGATGTGGTCGCTCAGGTATTGCGCGGTAAAACGGTCCATCACATCACGTTCGGCCAGCATAGAGCGGCGCTCGGTTTGTGAGATGTGTTCCGAGATATCGTTGATGCTTTCTTGCTCTTGCGCGGTCAGGCCGCCATCCCCTAGCTTGTGGGAGCGCACGAGAGAGCGATGCACAACCAGATCCGCATAACGGCGGATAGGGGATGTGAAATGCGCGTATTTTTCCAAGGCCAGACCGAAGTGGCCGATATTGTCAGGGTGATAAACGGCCTGGCTTTGTGTACGCAGCAGCATGGTATGCACAAGATCCGCCTCACCGCGCTCTGTCGACAGGCGTAGCAATTGGTTGATGTTGCGCGGGTGCAGCTGGTCGGTTTTAACAAGGCTGTAGCCCATGTCTTTCAAGAACATGCGGGTTGATTCCACGCGTTCTATCGCGGGCTGGTCGTGGATACGGTAGATGCAAGGCGCGTTCTTATGCTCCAGTGCTTCTGCTGCGGCCACGTTTGCCAAAATCATAAATTCTTCGATCAACTGATGGCTGTCGAGACGTTTGCGCGGCACAATGGCGGTAATCTGGCCTTTTTCGTTGATGATCGCCTTACGCTCCGGCAAATCAATTTCAAGCGCGCCACGTTTTTCGCGGGCGTGTTTGAGAATGCTATAGGCTTTGTACAGTGGTTTGATGACGCTATCCATCAGTGGTGCGGTTGTCTCGTCTGGGCTGCCGCGGTGTGCGTCTTCTACCTGTTCATAGGTCAGACGGGCAGCCGAGCGCATGAGGCCGCGGATAAAGCGGTGTGTCAACAGCTTGGCATCTTTGTCGATAATCATATGTACGGCCAAACATGCGCGGTTAACCAGCGGGCGCAGGGAACATAAATCGTTTGATAAACGCTCCGGCAACATCGGCACAACGCGGTCCGCAAAATATGTGGAATTGCCGCGCTTATAGGCTTCACGGTCCAACGGTGAATCGGGCCTCACGTAATAGGACACATCGGCAATGGCCACAATCAAGTGCCAACCGCCCGGGTTTTTGGGGTCTGCGTCGGGGCTTGCGAATACAGCATCATCAAAATCGCGTGCATCGGCACCATCAATGGTGACCAGCGGAATGTCGCGCATATCTTCGCGCCCGTCCGACAAATCAGGCTCCGACAATTGTTCGGACTCGCTCAAAACTTCTTTGGGAAAGGTAGTCGGGATGCCGTGGCTATGGATCGCAATCAAACTGATCAGGCGCGGGTCATCCTTGCGGCCCAAAACTTCGGCGACACGGGCGGGGTTTTTGCTGCGCGGGAAGTTCTGGCTGGGTGGCAGGGTGGTTGCCATGACAAGGTCGCCATCTTCCGCGCCGTTGATAAATTCGTTGGGGATGACGTATTCATCCTTGTTCTTTTTATCTGTCGGGGTCACAAGGCCGTTGCCACGGTAGAGTTTGAAAAAGCCGATGACGCCGTTTTCGTCGCGCTCTTCCATTGTTTTCAAGGGGCGGGCTTCATATTCAAGTCTGCCTGTTGATTTCAGGCGGGCCAGCATTTGGTCACCCTTTTTAAAGGCATCCCCTTTGCGTTTTTTATCGGTAATCACAAAAATAACGGGCTCTGGCCCTTTGCCGTACCAGTTTAGCGGGCGCGCGCGTAATTCTCCGTCGCCGTCAACGCCGGTGACTTCAATCAGGCAACGCTCCGGCAGGGCGCCGGGGGATTGAAACGATTTACCGCTGTTTTGTTCGATCATGCCGACTTCGGCCATTTCGCGCAGCAGGCGGCGCAAGGCCGTGCGGTCTTGTCCGGTAATGCCAAAGGCCCGGGCAATTTCGCGTTTGTTCATCGCGCCCGGGTTATCTTGGATAAATTGATAGATGTCTTCGCGTGAGGGAAGCCCGCCATCCCGATGTTTCGGTGCGGAGGTTTTTGGGGGTCCGGCTCTTTTTTTGCCGCCGGACGGCCGTTTTTGTTTGGTCAAGTCTTGGTTGCTTTCGGTTTTGATTTAGCGGTTTTTTTCGCAGCCGGCTTTTTGGCTGTCGTTTTTTTCGCAGACGGTTTACGGCCGGTGGCTTTTTTGGGCGCGGCAGATTTGCGCGCGGCTAACAGCTCAATCGCCTGCTCTAATGTAACTGTTTCGGGTTCTGTGCCTTTGGGTAGCGTGGCATTGGTGCTGCCATGCTTCACATAGGGGCCATAGCGGCCACGGTTGACGGTGATTGGCTTGGTGTCTTCGGGGTGGTTGCCCACCTCGCGCAAGACGCCAAAGCCACCACGGCCTTTGCCTTGCTGCGCCAGAAGGTCTACAGCGCGGTTAAGGCCGATCGTCAGCACACCATCCGGATCATCTGCCGGAATGGATTTGAATTTACCCTGATGCACAAGGAAGGGGCCAAAACGGCCAATGCCTGCCTTGATCATCTCGCCACTTTCCGGGTGGTTGCCGACTTCGCGTGGCAAAGAGAGCAGTGCCAGCGCTTTGTCGAGGTCCACAGTAGACGGGTCCATGTTCTTGGGAACCGGTGCGCGTTTTGGTTTGGGGGCGGTAGGCTTTTTGGCTTTTTTCTTTTTCTTGCCTTTGGCATCGACCGCATCTGCTTCGGGCTCTTCAACCGCTGCGGCAGCACTGGGTGCTTCCGGCACGGGGTCGAGCTGGATATAGGGGCCGTAAGGGCCAACGCGCAGCGTGATGGGCATACCGGTTTGTGGGTGCATGCCAAGCTCTTTGGGCGCAGCGCCTGCTTCGGCACCACCATCAGCATCACCTGCCGACAAGACAGGGCGCGTATAGCGGCAATCCGGATAGTTGGAACAACCAACGAAGGCGCCGAATTTACCCAGCTTCAAAGACAGGTTACCTGTATTGCACGTTGGGCAGACGCGAGATTTCGCCCCATCGGGGAACAGAATCGGCGCGAGATCTTCTTCAAGCGCGTTAATGACATCCGTGATTTTCAGGTCGGATGTTTTTTCAATCGCGGCAGAAAACGCACCCCAGAAATCATGTAGTACTTTTTTCCATTCCAGATCGCCTGCGGAAATTTCATCCAGCTGGTCTTCCAGATTGGCAGTGAAGTTGTATTCCACATACTGTTTGAAGAAGGTTTGCAAAAAGGTGGTCACAATCCGGCCACGGCTTTCGGGGATAAAACGGCGCTGGTCCAGCTTTACGTAGTCGCGGTCTTGCAAGACCTGCAAGATAGATGCGTAGGTGGACGGACGGCCAATGCCCAGTTCTTCCATCTTTTTAACAAGACTGGCTTCGCTGTAGCGCGGCGGTGGCTGGGTGAAGTGCTGGTTCGGAATAACTTCTTCCAGCTTCAGGGCGTCACCCTCTTTCAAGGGCGGTAAGCGGCGCTCTTCTTCGGCGGTGTCCTTGTCTTCGTCTTCTTGTTCTTCTTTGTATACTTTCAAGAAGCCGTCAAACGCGACGATGGAGCCGGTGGCGCGCAGCACAACTTTGCCATCCGCATTGGCGATATCAACGGCGACTTGGTCCAGCACTGCATTTTCCATCTGGCAGGCAACGGTGCGTTTCCAGATCAGGTCATACAGTTTTGCTTCGTCATCGTTCAGATATTCCATGACGCTGTCGGGCGTGCGGTGCACATCTGTCGGGCGAATGGCTTCGTGCGCTTCTTGCGCATTTTTAACTTTAGATTTATAGGCGCGCGGGCTTTCGGGCAGATAGTTTTCGCCGAACTTGTTTTTAATCAACTGGCGGGCGGCAGTAATTGCCTCACCGCTCAGGGTTACGCCATCGGTACGCATATAGGTGATCAGACCAACAGTTTCGCCGCCGATATCTACACCTTCATACAGACGCTGCGCGGTGCGCATGGTTTTGGTCGCAGAAAAACGCAGCTTGCGCGACGCTTCTTGTTGCAACGTCGAGGTAATGAACGGTGGGTAGGGGTTGCGGCGGGTTTGTTTTTTCTCGATCGTCGCCACGGTATAGCCTTGCCCCATAATGCGGGCAACGGCGGTATCGGCTTGGGTTTGTGTGCCGATGGTCATTTTCTCGATCTTGTCGCCATCCAGCTGCGACAGGCGGGCGGTAAAACTTTTGCCTTCCTTTGTCGTCATCTGTGTTTCGATAGACCAGTATTCTTCCGGATTGAAAATTTCAATCTCGGCTTCGCGTTCGCAAATCAGGCGCAGCGCCACAGACTGTACGCGGCCAGCAGAGCGGGAACCCGGCAGCTTGCGCCACAAAACGGGCGACAAGGTAAAGCCCACCAGATAATCAAGCGCGCGGCGTGCCAGATAGGCATCCACCAGATTGTGGTCAATGTCGCGTGCGTGTTTGAAGGCTTCTTGTACAGCGGATTTTGTAATCTCGTTAAACGTCACACGGCGAATGACGACTTTATCAGCCAGATATTTTTCTTTCAGATATTCGGACACGTGCCATGAAATCGCTTCACCTTCCCTGTCCGGGTCAGTCGCGAGATAGACGGTGTGTACTTTTTTCGCGTGGGAAATAATTTCGCTCAAGGGTTTGTGCGAACGGTCGCCAATTTCCCATTGCATGGCAAAATCATTTTCGGGGTCGACCGATCCGTTTTTCGCAGGCAGATCACGGACGTGACCGAAGCTTGCGACAACCATGTAATCGGCGCCGAGATATTTGTTGATCGTTTTGGCCTTGGCCGGAGATTCGACGATGACCAGATTTTGTGCAGACATGCGGGTGTCCTAAATACGTAAATTCATGGGTGCCCTATTTATATTGAGCAGGGCACGTACTAGATCAGGTTTACCTTATTTCCTGCCTGTCGTTCAATACGTCCTGCAAGCTCAAGTTCCAAAAGTATTGTCAGAACATGGCCAATTGGCGCATTTAGGGCACGAATGAGGCTATCAACGTCAATCGGTGTCGGGCTCAGATTTTCCAAAACTTCGTCGCGCAAGCTATCTGGTAAATCCGCAAGATCGGTAGAATCACCATCATTCACCCAGCCATTGCCAGCGGGGTCGCGCAAACTCTGTAGTCGTAAACTGTCCAGTACCTGCAAAATATCAGACGGCGTTGTGGCAATATGTGCGCCGTCTTTCAGCAAACTATTCGTGCCACCCGCGCGTGGATCCATCGGTGATCCGGGGACGGCAAAAACTTCACGGTTTTGTTCAAGTGCCATGCGTGCGGTGATGAGCGATCCGGATTTTTCTGCCGCTTCAACAACTAGCACACCACGGGCCAGTCCGGAAATAATACGGTTGCGTCGCGGAAAATGTCTGGCGAGCGGTTCTGTCGCAAAGGGGCTTTCGGCAACCACCGCACCTTGTTCGGCAATGGTGCGATAGAGGTTTTCGTTTTCACGCGGATAAATAACGTCTACGCCGCCTGCAACAACGGCCACGGTGCCCGATGCGATTGTGGCTTGATGTGCCGCGCTATCAATACCGCGTGCCAAGCCGGACACAATGATATATCCAGCCTGCCCCACGGCCCCAGAAAAACGTTCGGCAATTTTGCGGCCTGTCAGCGATGCATTGCGCGCACCCACAACGCCCAGTGATGGTTTTGAGAGCAAGGCCACATTACCCAATACAGTCAGCACAGGCGGTGCATCTTCAACTTCGGCCAGTAAGGACGGGTAATCTGCCGTGCCATGAAACACAAGTGTGGCGCCGAATTTTTCAATGTGTGCCATTTCATCTTCGGCGGCGGCTTTCGCGTAGGCGACCAGTGGTTTTGCTTTGCCGCCGCGCTTTGCAAGGTCGGGCAGGGCGGCGAGCGCCCGTTCCGCCGTACCAAAACGCTGCATGAGACGATAATAGGTAATGGGGCCGACATTCTCTGTGCGGATCAGGCGCAGTCGGGAAATTTTTTCAATCGCGCTGATCTCTGCTGTCATGCAGGGTCCTGCGGCGTGTCGGAATCTTGCGGGGCATCAGGTGTTTTTTTGCTGCTGCCAATTTTGCTTTCAGTGCCCAGCCACAATCTGCGCAGATTTTCATGATGGCGGATCCAGATGATGATGCCAAGGATCATCATGGTGACGGTCAGTTGATAGTCTTGCGTGATCCAAAGCGTGAGGAGCGGAGAGATACCAAATGCCGTGAGTGCCGCCGCCGATGAATAGCGCAGCAAGAAAGCCATGCCGAGCCACACCAGACAAACGGCAAGTCCCAGCAAAGGCGACAAGGCCCAGCTGATACCAATGGCGGTGGCCACGCCTTTGCCGCCTTTGAATTTCAGCCATACGGGGAAAAGATGTCCCAGAAATGCGCCAAGGGCTGCCAGGACGGCGTAATCCATATGAAATTGTCGCGCGATGATCACGGGGACCGCGGCCTTCAAGGTATCCAGCAACAGCGTGGCAGCGGCCAGCTTTTTACCGCCAACGCGCAAAACATTTGTCGCGCCGATATTGCCGGAGCCGGATTTGCGAATATCGCCAATACCAGCCATGCGGCTGAGGATCAGGCCATAGGGCACGCTGCCGCTTAAATACCCGCCAAAAAAGGCGATCAGCACCAGCGGCCAGACAACGGGGGTTTGGATCAGTAAAAGGGACATCGGTCTTTCCTGTTAAATCCAGCAAACTATGGCTGATTTTAACACGTGTCGCAATTCAGAAAAGCCTGTCGGCGCTTTGGGTTCTTTTATTCGCGCATCTAGGCTGTATTCTGGAATTGTTTTTTGTGCGGTGTTTATTTTTTGAAACCGATGAGGCGTTGCCAGAGCGGTGGTTTGGTCGCGGCGCGTAGATTTTCGCGCGCGGCTGTTTCCAATCGGTCGTGGAAGGCGGTGGTTTTGAATATTTGCGGCTGGTTTAAAAATCCGGCCAAGACCAGACGGCGGGCGGCTTTGTAAATGGGAGCGGGAATGTGGTTGTACTCTTGGCGGATGCCGCGGTCATACGTGCTGAAAATATCTGCGGGTGCGCCCAGAATAGACAGATCGCAATCCATCATAATGCGCTCTTCCAGCGTGCTGGCTTTTTTGTGATCGGCTGTTAGGTCAATCAAGCTGGCGGCAGCATCAGCAATCATAGGGGCTAAGCCAAATTTTTTGGCATCATGCAAAAGAAGGTCACGGCTTTGGGCTTCGTTGTCTGCGGCTTTCGCATCATAGACAGCATCGTGGTACCAGAGCGCAAGTTCGATGGTGTCAAATAGCCGGTGTTGTTCTGCCACAGGCATGGTGCCCATATCGCCGCTTTGCGGCAGGGCTTCGCGCGCCCAATCCAGCTTCTGCAGCACATCTTGCAGGTGCGTTTTGTTGTGATAGGCACGGCCTTGCGCATCATAGGCTGCAATCAATACATCCCCTGCCGTGGCAAGATCCGGCGTGTAATCTACGCCGAGCCTTTGCCACAGGGTAATGAATCGTTGTTGCAGAAATATAGATACAGGATCCGGCATTGTGACTTAACGTGCTGCGCGGGTCAGCAGGTCAAGGCAGGCCATGCGGACGGCAACGCCCATTTCTACTTGCAGCGTAATCAGGCTGCGCGCCGGATCATCCGCCAGTGTTGCGTCAATTTCCACGCCACGGTTCATGGGGCCGGGGTGCAGGACAACAGCGTCTTTATTTGCCAACATCAAACGTTCTTCCGTCAGCCCGTAGGTATCGAAATACTGCTGTTCTGTGAAGGACAGTTTTTCGGTCAGGCGTTCTTTTTGAATGCGCAACACCATCACAGCATCGGCATCTTTCAGGCCGGCGGCCAAGTCTTGCGTACCATCCACGCCCAGCGGCATCAATTCTTGCGGGCCGATGCACGATACAGTAACGCCCATTTTTTTGAGCAAGTGCAGGTTTGAATGCGCCACGCGGCTGTGCAGGATATCGCCAACGATCGCTACTTTCAGGCCTTCCAGACGGCCAAAATGGCGGCGTAGAGTCAGCGCATCCAAAAGCGCTTGTGTGGGGTGTTCGCGTGTGCCGTCACCTGCGTTGATCACAGGACAGTCAAGGCGGAGCGCGGCTTCTTCGGCAGATCCTTCGCCACGGTCACGAATGACGACGATATCAGGACGCATGGCATTGATGGTTCTCAGCGTGTCGGTAAAGCTCTCCCCCTTCAGGATGGAAGAGCCGTCCATGGACATGTTTATAACATCGGCACCCAGACGTTTTGCCGCCATGTCAAATGACAGGCGCGTGCGGGTGGAATTTTCCAAGAACAAATTCACCAGTACATGGCCTTTCAACAGCGCATGTGTATGTGATCTGCGGCGGTTTTGTACAACGTAGTATTCGGCAAGGTCTAGAATAGCGGTGATGTCTTCGGGCCCGAGCTGGTCAATGCCCAGCAGATCAAATTGCGGGATACGGATTTTTGAAACGGGTTTCTTTTCTGTCTGAATCTTTTCTGTTTGTGCGATCATGACACCACTCCTTTTTCGCGTAGCTGGTTGATTTCCTCATCATTGAGGGAGAGTTCCTTGGAAAGAATATCCGCTGTATCAGCGCCCAGCACTGGCGGTGCGTGGCGATAACTGACAGGCGTTTTAGAAAACTTCATCGGGTTTGCAATGGTGGCAACCGGCTTTGGTGCCAGCGGGTGATCGACATCTGTCACCATGCCACGGGCTTGCACTTGCGGGTCGCTGAAGACTTGATCCAGATTGTTCACAGGGCCACAAGGCACGCCACGTTTTTCAAGCTCGGCCATCCACCAGCCTTGCGGCTTTTGAGCGATGATGTCGCGCAGGATGGGTAAAAGCACATCGCGGTTCTTGACGCGGTTGCGGTTTTGGGTGAAACGGTCGTCTTGCCACAAATCGGGGCGTTCGGCGCATTCGCAGAAATTTTTAAACTGACTGTCGTTGCCGACGGCCAGAATAATATAGCCATCTGTTGTATTGAAAACTTCGTAAGGCACAATGGTCGGGTGTGCATTGCCCATGCGGGGCGTGACTTTGCCGCTTGTTAAATAATATTGTCCTGCATTCGACAGCGTGGCGACTTGCGTATCGAGCAAGGACAAATCAATCAATTGTCCTTCGCCTGTTTTTTCACGGTGATACAGCGCGGCCAGAATGCCGGAGAGGGCATAGAGCCCGCAGATCAGGTCTGATTTTGCCACGCCGATTTTATAAGGGGGACCTTCGACAGGGCCTGTCAGGCTCATAATG
>JBGTNC010000004.1:0-19303 GCA_041743265.1 Alphaproteobacteria bacterium
GCGCGGTGCGCGGCAAATTTTTGTTGATAGGCATCACGCAGGGCTTCCACCTGCGGCACGGTGAGCGGTGCGGCTGTCGTATCTTCAATATCGTAAAACTTCATCCGCCCTGTAAAAGGCAGATTTTCTTCGGCAGGGTCCGTGACCTGCACCAGAATACCACGCACATCGCGTGTCGAATGCTCGGCGCAGAAATTACGAATATCTTCGACCGGCATATAAAAATCACTGAGCAAAATCATTTCCGACCGTGCGGCCACAGGCCTGCCTGTCTGGTTGAAATCTTTTTGCTCCGGCAGATATTGGTAAAGACGCTCCACCGCGCCTGCATGGGCTTGCGGCGATAAATCTGTGCCCAAGAGGCTGACTTGTTCGCCGCCGTCCAGAATAATCATAGCGAGTGCCAGCAGCAGTATCTCGGCGTAGTCTTTTTTATAAGGCAGTTTTTGGCTGGAGCGATATTTCATGGATTCCGTGGCATCGCGGTAAAGCCATACCGTTTGCGATGCTTCCCATTCCAGCTGACGCACGAAAGGCGCATCACGTTTGCCCGTTTGACGCCAATCTATATCGCGGCTTGAATCGCCCTGCTGGTAATCACGGAACTGCCAGAACGTTTCGCCCTGCCCTACACGGCGGCGGCCATGCGTGCCGCGCATCACAGTATGCGCTATTTTCTCTGCAGCCAGTAACAAGCCCGGCACATTGCCCGCAAGTCTTGCGGCGGTTGCCAGATTGTCACTATCATGCCGGTTCATCTTCATCTCCGGCTGCGGCTGCATCCTCTTCTTTGGCAGCAGGCACCAGATCATCTTCCTTGCGCACCAGCACGGCGGCAAAAAAACCATCCGTATTGTGCTGGGCCGGCGTCATCTGCAAAAAGCGGCCCGCGCCATTTACTTTCAGGAAATCCTGCACCGGACGCACCGAGAAATGCGGATGCTCTTTCAAGAAATCTTCGATCTGTAACTCGTTTTCGTCCGGCAACAAAGAACAAGTGGCATATACCAAGCGACCACCCGGGCGCACCATACGACAGGCACTGTCCAGAATGCTCTTTTGCAAAGGCACCAAGGTCGACAAGCCCGGCCCCAATAACCGCCAACGTTTATCTGGATCACGGCGCCATGTACCCACACCCGTGCAAGGGGCATCGACCAGCACCAGATCAAACTTACCCGGATGACGCTTCACATACTTATCCCGCTCGCTCGTCAAAGCGCGGGTTTCAATATTATGCAGACCCGCACGACGAAAACGTTCTTTCGCGCGCGACAGGCGGCCATCCAGCACATCCATCGCAATAATACGGCCTTTGTTGTTCATGGCAGCGCCCAAGGCCAGCGTTTTACCGCCAGCACCTGCGCAAAAATCCACAACCTGTTCGCCCGGCTTCGCATCGGCAACCAGTGCCACCATTTGCGAACCTTCATCTTGAATTTCAATCAACCCGTCTTTGTACAGAGGGTGCTGCGTGATGGATGGACGGCCATGCATGCGGATACACAGCGGGGAATTTTTACCAAGCTCGGCTTCAAAACCATCTGCTTGCAATTGTTTTAAGACATCATCGCGTTCTGCTTTGATTAGGTTCACACGCAGGTCCAGAGGCGCAGTACCCAGCATCACGGTCATTTCATCTTCAAAACGGGCACCGAGATTTTTTTGCAACGGCTTGAACGCCCATTCAGGGCATTCCATACGCTCGCGCAACGGCATATCCGGACTGTCCAGCTTTTCGCCATCCAGCGCCTGTATCAATTGCATCTCGTTCTCGGTCAACTGCTCGGGTGCGTATTTATCACCTGAGAAGGAGTCCGAGATAGATGCAGCACTATGCTCTTTATCAAACAGCAAAGCCGCAATCACCAGATTACGCGCCGTGATTTCATGTCCGGATTTTTCAACCCACCAGCCCAGACGGAAGTATTCGCGCATCACCCGATAAAAGCGGGAGCTGACGGCAATACGATCTTTGGAGCCAATGTAGCGACGGGACCTGAAATAAAGGCTGGCCAATGTATCTGCAGGACGTGGCGTCTGCATCACTTCAGCCAAAAGGTCTATCACCGCCTGTATGCGTGCGGCCGGTGTCATGTTTCACATCCCATCTATAAAAAAAATTATTTCGCGCGGACCAGCTCGGCGTTTTCACGCAAGGCTGTTATATCTTTGCTGCCCGTATAAGCCATCGCGGTTTTCAGGCCCGATACAAGCTGGTTAACCATGTGCACGACAGAACCACGATACGGCACAGAAGTATCCACCGGATCTTCATCCAGCCGCAGCGGATCCAGCGCGACCGTCGATGTCATCGGACGGTGCTGGGCTTTGGCCTGCGGGTTCACGACTTTATACGCTTGTGCGTCTTGATATACAACCTCTCCCGGTGCTTCATCAGTACCTGCGAAGATATCGGAGATCATCACACTTTCGGCACCGGCAGCCACGGCTTTGGCAAAATCTGCGGGGCGGTAGACACCACCATCCACAATCACAGGCACGCCCTGCATATCGCATTGCTCGACAACATCCAGAACAGCCGTCAATTGCGGCATCCCGACACCGGCAAGGCTGCGCGTTGCCGCACAACGGGTCGCGCCAATGCCGACCTTGATGGCATCCGCGCCAGCATCAATCAAACTACGCGCGGCATCCGCGGTCACCACATTGCCTGCCACAATCTGCACCGCACTGCTGCGCTGCTGGCGGATCATGCTGACGGTGCCAATGGCATCGCGCGTATGACCATGAGCCACGTCGATAAACACAACATCCAGCCCTGCATCCACCATGGCGGAGGCACGATCCAGCGCTTCTTTGCCAAGACCGACCGCAGCGCCCACACGCAAACGACCATGCTGGTCACGCGAGGCATTTGAATAGCGGCTGAGTTTTTCAATATCTTTCACGGTAATCAGGCCTGTGCATTGGCCTTGTGCATCAACAACCACGAGTTTTTCGATGCGGTTTTCGTGCAGCATTTTCTTGGCGGTCGCCTGATCAATACCTTCTTGTACGGTCACAACCTTTGTTGTCATCAATTCGCTGACAGGTTTGGCGTAATCTTCAAAGAAGCGGATATCACGGTGCGTGATAATGCCGACAACTTTCTTGGAAGGATGTTCGATAACAGGCAAGCCGGAAATACGGTAGGTCGTCATCAAGTCCAGCGCTTCGGCAACACTTGATTCAGGCGAGATCGTAATCGGGCTCATCACCATATTACCTTCCGCGCGTTTCACGCGGCGAACTTCTTCAACCTGTTTACCCAAGGGCATGTTGCCATGGATGACACCAATGCCACCCAGCTGTGCCAGCGTGATCGCCATTTTGCTTTCGGTCACGTAATCAAAACCCGCAGAGATCAGGGGAATATTAATTTCAATTTCGCGCGTCAGTCTTGTTTTGATCAAGACCTCGCCCGGTTTCACATGACTCTCGGCAGGCACCAGCAGCACATCATCAAAATTGAGTGCCTCGCGGATCACGGAGTTTCTTTTCATAAACTTATCCCCTGTATAAAAACCGTCCAGATCAAGATTTTAGCCGCGGAAGCCTATTGCCACAACATACATTTCAGATGAATCAGCACGGCTGGCGGGTGGTTTGATGTGTTTGACCTTCACGAAGTCGCGTTTTAGCTGGTTAAGGAAATCCTGCTCTGTCCCGCCTTGGAAAACCTTGGCCAGAAACACGCCTTCGGGCAGCAAAATATCCTTGGCGAAATCATAGGCCATTTCGGCCAATGCCATAATGCGGATATGGTCTGTCTGCTTATGCCCCATTGTAGGCGGGGCCATATCGCTCATGACAACATGCGCTTTGCCGCCGATGGCATTTTTCAACACATCAGGCGCTTCGTCGTCGGTAAAATCCATCTGGAAAAATTCGGCTTCGGCCACAGGCTTCATTTCAAGGTAATCAATCGCCACCACCTTGCCGCCATTGGCGCCCGGTTTGACGATATGGCAGACAACCTGCGTCCACCCACCGGGGGCGGCACCCAGATCGACCACCTTCATGCCGGGCTTGAAAATATCCAGCTCCGCATTCATCTCCAGCAGTTTAAAAGCCGCGCGGCTGTGATAGCCCTCGGTTTTTGCAGCTGCAACATACGGATCATTCAATTGACGCTCCAACCAGCGCGCGGACGAAATGCTGCGCTTGGCGCGCGTTTTCACGCGCACTTTTTTTTGTAAGCCGCGCGGGTTTCCGGATGTGCCAGGAGGTTTGGGTGGTTTTTTACCAGTCATCTTCTTTTTGCCATTTATCTTGCGTGCCGCCGAAGCGGATATTCTCCTGCGCATTATACACAAAAGACGGGCGCCGGATGCGTATTTTCCGGCCATTCTATGGCTAAATTGGCTTTATTTTGGTGGTTTTAGTGCGAAAGTGCTTAAATCTTCTCACGCGTCATGCGCCACAATACCGGTGTTTGCGGGGCCGTTGTCACGCCCGTTAAAACAATCTGCAGGGCGCGGCGTGGGATTTCCCCCTCGCCAGCATAGATACTGTCTTCGATCGATAAGGTGGCCCCTTCCGCGCTGAAGCGCCAGCCGATACCACTGCGGGCACGCAGCAAGACTTCTTCGCCATCTTTAATCAACGATGCCTGAATGAAAGGATGCAAGTGAAAGCGCACACCAAAATGCACACCAGACTTTCCACCGAGATGATCCTCACCCGCCAGAATTTCGCCGTTATCCAGCAAACGTACAGTGCGGCGATGTGTCAGACCATAGCGTGGCACATACCCCGTATGCGCGGCATCGATCATACAAATATCATCATCTTCGTGATGCTGCACGGTAACTTCGGGGCGCGTTGTCACTTGCCCTGCGTCATCAAACTGCATCACGTTACGGTTATCCACCACCAGCGTTGAATGCGCCGCGGTCGCCCGCAACAGATCACGCCAGCGACCGGCAATCGCCGATGTACCGCAATTCACAATCACGCGGTCTTTGCCAAAACCATATTCAAAACTGAGCAAGCCTGCATGGGCGCGATCACTGTATTTGGGCAAGCCCGGCAAACCAACATCCATCAACAAAGCGGCCCGGCCCTGCTGAATTTTTTCGTAGCCGCAATACGGCAGAGACTTCATGGCACGGCCCCGCGCACCGGAGTGCATCAAGGTCGCATCGCAAATATTAGGGTTACCTTCTTGCCCGCCGTTGAACTGGCAGAAAGCACCATCGCCATGGCGGAAAAATTTAACAGCGGGTGCCAGACGATCAATCGCGTGTTGCAATTCTTCCGGCATATCCAAACGTGCGGCAGACAAAGCCGTGCGCAAATCCACCAGACATTGTAAAAATTCAAATGTGGCCTGCGGGCTGCGGGAGACGTGACCGCCATCAGCCAGCACTTGCACTTTTATTTCACGCAGGATCAGACGAAAAGCCTGCTCTAACCGCTCTTCGCCGTCTTCCAGCGCAAGACCTGAATAGGCAAGACCTTTCAGCGCACGGATCAAAGGAATGCCCGATAAATTGCCTGGCAAAGAGCGCGCCAGATGCTTGGATTGTTTCAGAAGGCTCGTAAACCACATATGCCGGAAATCATCATCGGCAGAAGCACAGAAAAAATCATGGAACGAAATCCAGGCCGACAGACGCACGCCCGTCACATCCGCTTGCCACGGTTGGCCACCGGGACGTTTTTCGTGATGTTCCATCCAATACGTCACCATTTCGCGGGCCATGCGACGCGCACGATCTCCGCCGACGGAGCGTAAATCACGTAACCATTCAAACCCGTGTAATTCTGTCAGCCATTCCGGTTTGGCACCAGCTGGTTGCCATGACAGCTGGTCACGCTCGATACTTTGTCCGGCAAAACGGAAAGTGCCTGCGATCATGTCGCGGCCGCGCTGTGCGTCCCCTGCCCAAGGATCGGGCGGTACAACACGTAAACAGTCTGGCACGCGCTGTGACATTGTTAATCCGGCGAAGGGATTGATGCGTGTCAACTCGCCCAGTTTTTGCAACGGGCGGATTCCGCGATAGATGAGACTCTGCTCTGTTAATAACATGAATCAATTCCCCTGTGACGCCGAACCCCTTCGACGTACACGCCCTCATATCTCTTACCACCGACACACCGGAGTTCTAGCCGCGCAAGCGCGCGATAGCCTCCTTGTAGTCTTTTTCTTTGAAAACCGCCGTCCCCGCGACAAGCACATCTGCGCCTGCTGCAATGACTTGCTTCGCAGTTTCGGCATTGACACCGCCATCGATTTCCAGATCGATCGAGCGTCCGGTTGCGTCAATGCGCTTGCGGATCTCGGCAATCTTGTCGAGTAGCGGAATGAATTTCTGTCCCCCAAAGCCGGGGTTGACCGTCATGACCAATATAAGGTCGAGGTCATCAATGAGATGATCCAGAATAGATACGGGCGTAGACGGGTTCAAAGAAATCCCCGCCTTCTTGCCGTAAGACTTAATCAGCTGGATCGTGCGGTGCGGATGCGCACCTGCTTCCGGATGGAAGGTAATAATATCGGCCCCCGCCTTGGCAAAACCTTCGATATACGGATCAACCGGTGCAATCATCAGATGCACATCAAAAGGCTTTTTCGTAACTTTGCGGATAGAGTCAACAATGGCAGGGCCAAATGTTATATTTGGCACAAAATGACCGTCCATTACATCCAGATGTATGTAATCTGCCCCAGCTTCGTCGATAGCCTGAACTTCAGCGCCCAGTTTCGAGAAATCTGCGGAAAGAATGGAAGGAGCTATGCGAACCCGTTGACTCATAAATCTTTTATACCAACTGCCTGCGAATCGGGCAACTTGGAAATGCAGACTCTGGTAAAAAAGTTCGGAAATATGGAATCAAAGATTCAATTTTTGACAAAGCGAACCGCATAGAAGCCATCAATACCACCCATATCCGCCCAATGTTGTGGCAAAGCACGCAATTCGCCGCGACGGGTCAGCATAACGTTGATACCGGCCACTTCGCCTGTATGAATAGGCGATAACGTGACGGATAAGCCTTCTGCGGCGGCCCAATCGACCAATGCTTCGCCTTCTTCTTTTTGCAAAGAACAGGTGCAATAGACAAGCAAGCCCCCCGGTTTGAGCATTTCAACTGCGTTTTTGAGCAAACGACGCTGCAATGCCGCCAGTTTTTCCTGATCACGTATGTCTTTGAGCCACAGAACATCCGGTTGGTGACGAATTGTGCCTGTTGCCGTGCACGGCGCATCCAGCAAAACGGCGTCCACCTTTTCAACAGGTTGCCAGACAGCGCCATCGGCGATCACCGTTTCAACCGTTAGCCCCAAGCGCGTCATGTTTTCTTGCAACCGAAGCACACGCTGTGCCGAACGGTCGAGCGCAATCACATTTGCACCCGCCACAGCCAACTGCGCCGTTTTACCGCCGGGGGCTGCGCATAAATCCACAACTGTTTTGCCACGCACATCGCCCATAAATTTTACAGGTAGTGCTGCGGCGGCATTTTGTATCCACCACGCACCATCTTCAAATCCGGCAAGCCCCGGCACAAAGCCCGCACAGGACAAGCGCAAAGAACCGCTTGGCAATAGCTCTGCCGCCAACCGCTCTGCCCAGACGGACGGGTTTTCTTTGACGGTAAAATCAACGGGCGCCTCGGTAAAATGCGCAGCGGCAATATCCAGCGCCGTTTCCACGCCGTAATCTTGCATCCACTGCGTCCACAGCCATTCCGGCGTATTCATGCGGCCTGCATCGCGCGGTTCTATCTGTGGAATACCTTCTTGCGCCACGCGGCGCATGATGGCGTTCACGAGTGGTTTTTGATGCGCGATATTTTCAGCGGCAGCCAAATCCACCGTTGTATTCACAGCGGCATGAGGCGGCGTTTGCAAGAAAACGATTTGCGCGATACCCAAACGAAACACGTTGATGAGCTGTTGCGGCTTAAGCTGATCCAGCGGTTCACGCAGGAGCGATGCGAGCGCGGCATCCAATTGCGGCGCGCGTTTTAAAACGATGGACACCAGCAAACGGACAAACCCACGGTCACGGCTTGCCAATTCTTCAAAACCTTCTGCACGCAAATAGGCTTCATCCAATGACCGCTTGCGAAAAAAAACATCGTTCAGAACAGCGTAAGCGACCTGACGTGCTGCCAG
Organism: Alphaproteobacteria bacterium; assembly: GCA_041743265.1. GTDB lineage: Bacteria > Pseudomonadota > Alphaproteobacteria > Micavibrionales > UBA2020 > UBA2020. The sequence continues at coordinate 8,135 of JBGTNC010000004.1, forward strand.
GCCATCGGAAACAGCTTCTACCTGTTCCGCGTCACCTGTCACTTTTTCGCCTTTTTCATTTTGGCTTTCGGCTTCACGGCTTTTTTCTGCTGGGCGGCATGTTTGAGAATTTCTTCTTCCGCGCAGGACTGGAAAATCAGCATTGTGTAAACTGTGCGCATAAAATCAGGGTCAATTCCATATTTCTTGCCCAGATGTACAGCATTATTGCGCACCTCGTTCACGCGGCCACCCAGAAAAGCCGGAATATCGTGCTTTATCTTGACCTTGGCCACATCGCGCACCACATCAAAGCGGGCGCCGAGGAGCTTTAAAATCTGGGCATCCAGCTGGTCTATGCGCTTGCGGTGCTTTTTCAGGACGTCTGCGGCCAGTAAATGCTTGTCCGCAGGCAGGTTTTTGGGGGCAGTTCTTTTCTTCATCTTCAATCTCTGTTAAATAATGACACGCATAATCAATACAATACTCGCGCCAACATGAGAAGAATAAAGGTTGCTATGCGTTTTATCGGATGTCTATTCCTGCTCGCTTTTTTTGTGACCCTCTCCCCGGCTTTTGCCGCGGCGGAGAAAATGTTCAATGCCGAGACGTTTACCCTCGGTAACGGATTAAAGGTCATCGTCATTCCCAATCACCGCGCCCCCGTTGTGACACATATGATGTGGTACAAATTCGGCGCGGCGGATGAACTGCCCGGAAAATCCGGTGTAGCGCATTTTCTGGAACATCTCATGTTCAAAGGCACGCCGACCGTGCCGGATGGACAATTCTCCCGCATCGTCAAACGCCTTGGCGGTAATGACAATGCTTTCACCACCCAAGATTACACGACCTATTACCAAAACGTGCCACGTGCACATTTGGAAACTGTGATCCGCATGGAAGCGGATCGGATGAAAAACTTGACCCTGCGTGAAGAAGAAGTCGCATCTGAACGTCAGGTCATTATCGAAGAACGCCGTCAACGCATTGACAACCAGCCGCAAGCCAAATTTCAGGAACAGTTGATGAGCGCGCTCTACGTCAACCACCCCTACGGCATGCCTGTGATTGGCTGGCTGCACGAAATGCGCACCCTGACACGCGAAGATGCCTTCGACTATTATAACGAATGGTATGCACCCAATAACGCCATTTTGATTGTATCGGGCGATGTGACGGCCGCGACATTAAAACCGCTGGCCGAAAAATATTACGGTCCCATTCCAGCACAAACGCTGCCGGACCGCACACGCACACGCCCCGCCCCTATTGTGGCATCACAGCGATTGATGCTGGAAGATCCGCGCATAGGCCAACCCGTCATCATGAAAGTATGGCGTGTACCGCGCGGCAGTGATGCCATGCAGATACTGGCAGAAATCTTGGGCGGCACATCAACCTCGCGCTTTTACAAAAGCCTTGTTGTAAACAAAAAACTCGCCGTTTCTGTTGGTGCCAGCTACGACCCGCTGAGCTTGAACGATACGACCTTCACCATCTATGCAACCCCTACCCCCGGCACCAGCCCCAGCGCATTGGAAGCAGCCCTCGGTCAGGAAATTGCCAATGTCATGGCGCAAGGCGTTACGCTCGAAGAACTGAACAGCGCCAAAGGGCGCATCCGCGCCAGCATGACGTATTATCTGGACAGCCTGCAAGGCCCCGCCATTTTGTTTGGTCGCGCCATTGGTAGCGGCTTTAGTGTGGATTACGTTGAAAACCGCCCCGCCCGCATCGAACGCCTGACGATTGACGACATCAGCCATGCAGCCGCCACAATATTCCAGAGCGAAGATATGCCCATTGCAGGTCTTTTGCTGCCACAAGAAAAACCGGCCGAGGGCAAGGGAGAAAAAAAATGATCCGCTTCCTGTTCACCTGTGCATTTATGCTGATTTTGGCAACACCCGCCACGGCAGCGCAAAAAGTGCTCGACATCAAAACGTTCCAGACACCCGCAGGCATCACCGTCTGGCTGGTTGAAGATCACAGCGTGCCTGTTGTATCCCTCAACTTCGCTTTTGAAGGCGGCCTTGCCTATGACCCCGCAGACAAACCGGGTGTTGCACGGCTTGTGTCTATTTTGCTGGATGAAGGCGCTGAGGACCTTGGCAGTCAGGATTTTCAGGAAAAGCTTTCCAACAACGCCATTTCCCTAGGGTTTACTGCTGGTCGCGATGCTTTTTTTGGTGAGTTGCGCACCTTGCGCGATAACCGCGATTTGGCCTTCGACCTTTTGCGCAAGGCCTTGGCCGCACCACGGTTTGAAAATGACGCCATCGAGCGCATGAAAAACGCCAACGTTGCACAGATCCAGCGCGACCAAGGTGATCCTTCATGGTTATCGGCACGCACTTTCAACGGCATGATGTTTGAAGGGCATAACTATAGCCAGCCCGGATATGGACATCTGGCAAGCATGGCCAGCATCACACGTAAAGACCTACTGGCCTTCACCAAGGCGCAATTTGGCCGTGATGTTTTAAAAGTTTCCATCGCTGGCGACGTTACACAGGCCGAAGCCGCAGCGCTGATCGATAAAACCTTTGCAGCCCTGCCCGAAAAAGCGGCAAGCGTTGAAACGGTCGATGCAACCTTGCAGTACCTTGGCAAAACCATTTTGTTGCCGCTGGATACACCACAGACCTATATTGCCGTTGGCGCACCCGGCATTCGTCGAGATGACAAGGACTGGCACGCAGCCGTTGTCATGAACTTCATCATGGGCGGCAGTGATTTTGATGCATGGCTCATGCATGAAATCCGCGAAAAGCGCGGCCTAACCTATGGCGTCTACAGCAGCCTGCAAAGCATGAAACACGCAGCGCTCATGCAAGTCAGCTTGTCCAGCAGCAACGAAAACGTTGAAGAAGTTCTCTCCATCATTCGCACGCAATGGCAAAAAATGGCCGACAACGGCCCCAGCGAGCAGGAAATGAAAAACGCCAAAGCATATCTGACCGGATCCTTGATGTTAGAGCTGACATCCACCGGCGATATCGCACAGGTCCTCAACGGCTTGCAGCGCGACGGCATGGATGCCGATTACATCAACCGTCGCAACGATATGTTGAACGCCGTCACCCTTGCCGACATGAAGCGCGTTGCCAAACGCCTTTTCAAAACGGCAGATTTAACGACCGTATTGGTTGGCAAGCCAGAGAATATCAAAGTCGATATTCTGCTCGACCAGCCGCCCGGCATGGCCTTGCCCGCCGCCAAATAAACCACCCGCAGGATTATAGATATGACTGACGTAACAAAGCTCAATGCATGGCAAGCCCTGATTGCGCACCACGCGCAACTGGCCCCGCTGCATCTGCGCGATTTATTTGCGCAAGATCCGGATCGTTTTAAAAAATTCTCTCTCTCCCTGCCCGGTATGTTGGTCGATTTTTCCAAAAATATGATCACAGACGAAACCCTGCATCACCTCACCGCTCTTGCCCGTGACACCGGACTTGAAGATGCGCGTGCACGCTTTTTTGGTGGCGAAAAAATCAATATAACCGAACAACGCGCCGTGGCACACATGGCGCTGCGTGCAGGCAAGGCAGATACCTTCACTATCGACGGCAAGAATGTTGTACCGGAAGTACAAGAAACACTTGCACGCATGTCCGCCTTTGCCGAAACCGTCCGCAGTGGTGATTGGAAAGGCCATAGCGGCCAAGAGATCACCGATATTGTGAATATCGGCATCGGTGGCTCCAGCCTTGGGCCACAACTGGTCACGCAAGCACTGGGATATTACCACCACCCAAGGCTTACAGCGCATTACGTTGCGAATGTCGAGGCATCAGACCTTGCCCGCACGCTTGCCAGCATCAACCCTGAAACGACGCTGTTTATTGTGGCGTCAAAAACATTTACCACCGCCGAAACCATGCAAAATGCACAGCTCGCCCGCAACTGGCTGCTAGCGCATTACCAAGAAGACAAGCAAGCGGTTGCCAAACACTTTGTAGCTGCCTCCACCAATGCCGATGCGGTTGCCGCTTTTGGCATTGCGCCTGACAATATGTTCCCGTTCAACGACTGGGTCGGCGGACGCTATAGCTTGTGGTCTGCCATTGGGCTTTCTTGCATGTTGATGGTGGGGTCGGATAATTTCCATGTGCTGCTGGCTGGCGCGCGGGAGATGGATCAGCATTTTAAATCAGCACCGCTGGAAGCAAACCTGCCCGTGCTTCTAGGGCTCATCGGCCTGTGGCACCGCAATGTTTGCGGCTACCCCGCGCTCGCTGTCATCCCCTATCATGCAGCCCTTGGCCGCTTACCCGCGTTTCTGCAACAGCTGGATATGGAGAGCAACGGCAAGCGCGTAGACCGCGATGGCAAAACCGTGCAAGCCCCGACTGGCCCCATGATTTTCGGCGAGCCCGGCACAGACGCACAACACAGCTTTTTCCAGTGGCTGCATCAGGGCACAGATATTGTACCGGTGGATTTTATCGCCGTTGCCAAAACACCCTACGGCAACCAAACGCAGCAAGACATGCTACTCGCCAATTGCCTCGCACAGAGTGCAGCGCTTATGGCAGGGCGTGACAATGCAGATGAACCGCACCGGCATTTCCCCGGCAATCGCCCTTCTACCACTTTTCTGCTGGATGCACTGACACCCCAAACCCTTGGCATGTTGCTGGCTTTATACGAACACAAAGTCTTCGTGCAGGGCATTTTGTGGCAGATCAACAGCTTTGATCAATGGGGCGTGGAGCTTGGCAAAGTACTCGCCAAAAATCTGGAGCCGGAAATTGCGGGTACAAAACCTGTCGGGGTGCATGATTCCTCGACCCTCGGGTTGTTGCAACACCTGCGCGCACAGCGTTAAATTTTACGTTTTTAAACGGCGCACCTGTCTGTCAAAGACAGCAAAACCAGTTATTTGCTTGAAATTTATGAAAATTATAAGACCATTGCCTTTTACGCAATAATTCTGCAAAATCACCCCTGATCCTGATTATTATATTTCGCAACCCCCTATCAAGGAGGCTTTCATGTCTTTTGGCCGTTCCCTGCGTAATCTTGCCAACAAGGTTTTTGGTACCCCCGAAGCCGCCAACCAGAACCGCCGTCCGGATATGCGCTTTACGGTCAACCCCGATGAACTCGCCCGTGCTGGCAACCCACCCGTCGATAATAAGCAGGTAGATGTGCTGCACGGTATTCCCGTTTCCGACCCCTTCCGCCCGCTGGAAGATCTGGACGCGCCGGAAACCGCCAAATGGGTTGCAGGACAAAACAAAACATTTGAAAATTTCATCGTTGGCAGCGAAGAAGGCATGCAACGCGCCGAAACATTCCTGACCGATGCATTGGATTACGATAGCTCAAGCCTGCCCGCACGCTACGGCAAAAAGCACTTCCGTACCTTCCACAAATCGCTGGCCGCGCAAAGCGTGATTGAAACATCCGACAGCGCAGATGGCCCTTGGACAACATTTATTGACCCGAACACCTTGAGCAAAGACGGTACCGTCGCGCTCTCCGGCTGGGTGCCCAGCCCCGATGGCAAACGCGTGGCCTATATGGTGTCCGAAGCAGGCAGTGACGCACAGACGCTGAAAATTCGCGATGTCGAAACTGGCAAAGACCTGCCCGATGTGATTGAAAATTGCCGCTTCACCAGCGTGCTGTGGGATAAAGCAAGCCACAGCAGCTTTCAATACACCTATCCGTCACACGATGGCACACGCCGCACGATGATCAAGCATCACACTGTGGGCGATGATGTGGCCAACGATAAAAAAGTATATGAAGTGGCGGAAGAAGACTCCTTCCTCTCCCCTTCCCGCCTCAGCACAGGCAAATACGAATGGGTATGGCAGAGCATTGGTACAGATAAAAACAGCGGCCTGTCCTATCGCCCCTTTGGCAGCACGGAAAACTTTACACAGCTGGTAGAACCACGCACCTATACGCTGGCCCCTGTGGCCGAGCTGGCAGATGGCACCGTACTCGCTGTCACCAACAAAGATGCACCCCGCGGCAAGCTGGTGAAGTTTGACCCGAAAAAGGCAGCCCCTGAAAACTGGACAACCGTGATTGAACAGCATGACGAAGATATTCTAGACAGCGTCAAACTGCACAAAGGTAAAATGTTTGCCTTTTACACACACGACACAGCCGATGCTGTGCGCGTCTTCACCCCTGAAGGCAAACACCTGCATGATATGCCGCTGCCTGTGCAAACTGTTGCCGGTTATGCCCGCATTCATCCGGAAGATGATACTTTCACGATGAAAATTTCAGGCTTCCAGTCATCCGGTGATGTCTATACCTACGACATCGAAAAGAACGAATTGGCCTTCGTTAAAAAGGGGCCTGCCAAGTATGACCTGAGCGATTGCATTGTGGAGCGCATCCACGCGACATCCAAAGATGGCACAAAAGTCCCCATGACCGTGATCCGCCATCCGGATACAAAAATGGATGGCTCTGCTGCCACAATTCTCTACGGCTACGGCGGCTTTAACGTGCCCCTGACACCGGGTATCGGCAACAGCATGATCCACTTCGTCAAATCCGGCGGCATTTATGTGCAGGCCAATTTGCGCGGCGGTGGGGAATTTGGCGAAGATTGGTACAACCAAGGCCGCAAAGAAAGCAAACAAAACGTCTTTAACGACTTTATTGCCTGCGCGGAGCATCTGACCAAAGAAAACTATACCTCCAGCGAACGCCTTGTTATTCGCGGCGGCAGCAATGGCGGTCTTTTGACGTCCGCCACCATGTTGCAACGTCCGGAATTGTTCGGCGCTGTTATTACCGAAGTCCCCGTGACCGATATGTTCCGCTTCCATCTGGCTACTTACGGCGCGGCGTGGAAATCTGATTACGGCGATCCGGGTGTGAAAAAAGACTTCAACACAGCGGCCCGCTATTCACCGCTGCATAACGTCAAACCGGGTGCGAAGTACCCGCCGCACCTAATTAAAACAGCGGATCATGACGACCGTGTTGTGCCGTGGCATTCCTTTAAACTGGCCGCCACCTTGCTGGCCAAATCTGCACCGGAGAATAAAACGCTGTTGCGCGTTGAAAAAGATGCAGGACATGGCGCCGGTAAATCCATCCAGAAGATTATTCAAGACTGGGCAGAAACCTTCGGCTTCATCGAAACAGCCATTGGCCCCGTGGATCAGGAAACGTACAAAACAGAGCTGGCCAAAAAAGCCGCAGCAAAGCCGGAAGGCAATGTTGTCGATTTCATCAAACGGAAGTTTAAACCATGAGTAAGACCGTCGTTTTCTACGATACCGAATTTACAACTTGGGAAGGGGCCATGGAGAACGACTGGGCCGGCCCCGGCCAGTATCGTGAAATGGTCCAAATCGGCGCCGTGCGTTTTGACATTGATACCTTGCAAGAAATTGACGAATTTGAAATCCTGATCAAGCCGGTTAGAAACCCCGTTCTGTCAGATTTCTTTTGTGAATTAACCGGCATCACACACGATGAAGTCGCGCTGAACGGCGTACACTTCCCCGATGCGTTTCACGCCTTTATCGCTTTTGTGCAAAGTGACCCGACCGCCTGTTACGGCTGGGATGCCCGCGTCATGCGTGAGAATCTGGGCTTTAATGGCATGAACCATGGTGAAGAAGATTTTGACAGCCTGAATATCGGCCTGTGGTTTCATGACAAAGGTGCGCCCTATGGCATTACACCCAAAATCAATTCAGGCAAGCTGGCCGCAACGCTTGGTGCAGAGATGACAGGTATCCAAGAACACAACGCCTTGCACGATGCGCGGTCTATTGCGGCATCGTACCGTTTCTTAATTCAAAAAGGTGCTGATAATCCCTTTATCTAGGGCTTATTTATCGTCACTCATACGCAGGGCAGCAATAAACGCGGATTGCGGAATTTCTATGTTGCCATACTGACGCATTTTCTTTTTGCCTTCTTTTTGCTTATCCAGCAATTTGCGTTTGCGTGAAATATCGCCGCCATAACATTTGGCGGTTACATCTTTACGCATAGCGGATACATCTTCGCGGGCAATAATCTTGCCACCGATAGATGCCTGAATGGCGACTTTAAACAGCTGGCGCGGAATCAAGTCTTTCAAGCGTTCGCACAACTGGCGGCCACGGCGTTCTGACTGTGAACGGTGGACAATCATGGACAGTGCATCCAGCGGTTCTGTATTCACCAAAATATTCATCCGCACCAGATCGCCTTCTTCGAAGCCATCCAGCTGGTAATCCATACTGGCATAGCCACGGCTAATGGATTTCAGGCGGTCATAGAAGTCGAAGACTACCTCGTTCAGCGGCAGACGGTAAATCGCCATAGCACGCGAACCGACCCAAGTTAGCTCAACCTGCACACCGCGGCGTTCCTGACACAGCTGTAAAATGCCACCCAGATATTCATCGGGCACAAAAATGGTTGCTTTGATCCAGGGCTCGTCAATCTGTGCGATACGCACAACATCCGGCATATCGGCCGGGTTATACAAATCCATCTTTTCGCCATTGGTCAGATGCAGCTTGTAAATAACGGATGGCGCTGTCGGGATCAGATCCAGATTATATTCGCGCTCCAGGCGTTCTTGAATAATCTCCAAATGCAACAGACCCAAAAAGCCACAACGGAAGCCCATGCCCAAAGCATTTGAGCTTTCTGCTTCGTAATGCAGACTGGCATCGTTCAAGGCCAGTTTGCCCAGCGAGTCACGCAGCTTTTCAAATTCACTGGAATCCAGCGGAAAGATAGAACAGAAAACCATTGGCACAGAGGGTTTAAAACCAGGCAACCGTGCATCACACGGGTTGCGGTCGAGCGTAATGGTGTCACCAATTTTGGTTTCATGAATGCCTTTGATACCGCAGGTAATAAAGCCCATTTCGCCAGGCTTCAATTCCCCTGTCAAAACATGCTTGGGCGTAAAGATACCCACACGGTCTGCTTCATAGGCAGCGCCCGTGCTCATAAACCGCAACTTGTCTTTGATTTTTACAGTTCCCTGTACCACGCGAACCAGAATAACAACGCCCAGATAAGCATCGTACCAACTGTCCACCAGCAAGGCCTGCAGCTTCGCATCCGGGTCACCCTTGGGCGACGGTAGACGGTGCACAACAGCTTCGAGCAAATCTTCAATCCCGATGCCTGTCTTGGCAGATGTCAGCACCGCATCCGATGCATCAATACCAATCACATCTTCAATCTGGCTGCGCACACGCTCTGTATCGGCGGCGGGCAGGTCAACCTTGTTAATGACAGGGATAATCTCAAGATTGTTATCCAGCGCCTGATACACGTTGGCCAGTGTCTGTGCCTCAACCCCTTGCGAGGCGTCCACCACCAGCAGCGCGCCTTCACAAGCGGCTAGCGAACGGCTCACCTCATAGGCGAAATCCACGTGGCCCGGTGTATCCATGATATTAAAAATATAGTCTTCGCCGTTCTTGGCCTTATACTGCAAACGGACCGTCTGGGCTTTGATGGTGATCCCGCGTTCACGTTCCAGCTCCATGCTGTCCAGAATCTGTTCTTTCATCTCGCGCGCGGTCAAACCACCACAGAGCTGAATAATTCTGTCGGCAAGTGTTGACTTACCATGGTCGATATGGGCAATAATCGAGAAGTTCCGGATGTGTTTTTGATCTGTCATAATTTTTAATTTTAACCGGGTTCGACGATGACACAACGTTTGCCAACCGCCCTATTGTTTTTCCTAATTGCGCTCAGTTTTAGCTGGAATACAGCCAAAGCTCAAGAGCTGGACGCACTTCCGGCCAAAATACAAGGCAACTGGGCCCTGCCGGACTGCGGCATTTATGACGAAGCACTGGTTTTCAGCCGTTATTTTTACCTAAGATCGACAAAAGACAGCCAAACCCTGCTGCCGGCCGGCGTGGAGCGGGATTCGGGCGATTACACGATTCTGTCCCTGAAAGACCAAAAAGCACCCGTCCAGCTGGAAAATGACGGCATCCTAACCATGGCTGTGCTGAGCGAGCCGCCCGCCCGCCGCGTACGCAACTGGCCCACCAAATGGGAAAAGCTGCCCATTGACCAGACTGTTGAATACACCGCCTGCACAGAACCACCCAGCTTGATCCCGCAAAGCATGTTGCGCTTGATGCGCTATATCGACCGTGTGCGCGACCAATGCACCTTAAGCGTCACCAATGACTGCGCCCGCGTCATGTTCAAATTTGCCGATGATGACAGCAACCAGAAAATCTCCCGTGGGGAAATAAAGACTGCATTAGTAAGCATGCGGTTGTTTTCCGAACTTGCCCTGTACGGCACGTTGTCACTGGAAGATGGTCGCAAAGCTATCGACCATGCCAAGCTGGAAAGTGACAACATCGCAGATAAACTTTTTGCGCAATACGATATAAATAAATCCGGATCGCTGGATTACAACGAATTGATGGAAAACTTTACAGCACCCGATGCGCCGATCATTCGTGAAATTCTTGAAAAATCGGGCAACCTGTTACCCGCACTTAAAATGGCCGCGATGGCAATGCCGGAGAGCAGTGAAAGCAGTAATCTTGTCGCCGCAGAAGAACCCGGAAAAGAAATTCCGGTAGAAAAAAAGCCAAAGCCGAAAACAGAAAACTATTTCAAACGCGATTATTAATCGGCTGTTTCTTGCTGTGCGCCTGCCGCGCGACGCAAGCGGTCGTTGATCGCAAGGCCAAGGCCTGTATCGGGTATATTCATGACGGCAATGCGGGCAAACCCGCCTGCATCCAAGGCATGCAACATGCTAAACAAATTGGCTGCGGCTTCGTGCAAATCGCCCGTATCGCTCAAACTCATACGCTGATTTTGCGGCAGGTCTTTGGCATGGCCGCCGCCTTCTACCCCCATAAAGCGCAAAGGGCCAAAGCCCAACAGGGCTTCGCCTTTTTTGACATCTACGGCGTTCAAACGCAAAGGCGTATTGGGGGCATAATGTTTCAGCAACTGACCCGGAGATTTCGGATTGTCACCCACAGCTTCCAGTTCCACCAGCACTTCACCAATATGCATGTCCAAATCATCTAGCGTGACAGCGCCGGGGCGCAACAAAACGGGCAGATCACCCGACATATCCACCACGGTTGATTCAAGCCCGACGGTTGATTTTCCGCCCGCCAATATCATGCCCGCTTTATCGCCGAGACTTTCCGATACATGTTGCGGCGTGGTCGGACTGAGTGTGCCCGAAGC
>JBGTNC010000005.1:0-3523 GCA_041743265.1 Alphaproteobacteria bacterium
ACGTGTATCACTTCTCAATAATCCCACATTCCAACATCTAGGCTCGGAAGGCGATCACGACATTTTAAAGGCAGCGCAGACAACAAACCTTGTCGCGCAAATGTATATGAACAACGAAGTTGACTGCCGGTTTGAGGTCAAGCTCTTCCCTGCCGAGCAAGGTGTCAGCAGCGCAGGCGATACTTTCGTTGATGGCCTGCGTAAAGAAAGCGCCAAATTTTATAACGATGCTGCTCTTCTCATGACCAAAGAGGGCCACCTTGATGCGGCCGACGCCATGCGCACTGTTGCCAAAGATATTGCACAAAAAGTCGACAACGCAAATACACCAACCCCCACAGAATTGCTGACACGCATGCTGAGGGACGAAAAACAGGCTGTAGATATCGGTAATATAGAGTTGAGCATGTGGTCCGCCACAGCCGCCATCTGCCCTCGCCACGGGTTTGAGCCTGAGCAGCAAAGCAAACTTGGCGACATGATGGCGCTGGCAGACAATGCCCGCAAATCATTGTTGAGTATTGCCGTCGACAAAGACACCGCCACGCACCAAAGCGTGCGCACCATGAAGCCGATACAGCTCAAAAACGGCGCCTAAATTTAACCGAAATTACTTCGTGCCAAAAATACGGTCGCCCGCATCCCCAATACCCGGCAGGATATAACCGTGGTCATTCAGCTGGCGATCAATCGCTGCTGTAAACACAGGCACATCAGGGTGTGCTTCGTGGAATGTTTCCAAGCCTTCCGGTGCTGCAATCAGGCACATGAATTTAATGTCGGTCGCTTCGTTGTCTTTGATACGCTCGACCGCCGCCACAGCCGAATGGCCCGTTGCCAGCATCGGATCCACCACAATCACCTGACGGTTTGTCAGGTCATCGGGCAACTTCAAATAGTATTCAACGGGAATCAATGTTTCAGGGTCACGGTACAAACCAATATGCCCGACACGCGCCGCTGGCACCAATTGCAGCAAGCCATCCAGAAAGCCCGTGCCCGCGCGCAGGATTGGCACGATGCAAAGTTTTTTACCGGCCAGCATTTTGCCCGTCATTTTTTCCATCGGCGTTTCGATCTCGACATCTTCTGTCGGCAGATCGCGCAGGACTTCATAGCCCATGATGGTCGATACTTCGCGGATCAAGTTGCGGAAATCATGCGTGGAGGTATTTTTATCGCGCATGATGGTAAGCTTGTGCTGGATCAGCGGGTGGTCGATCACGTGAACATTGCTGGACATTATATCTTCCTTAAAAAAAAACAGGCCCGAAGCGGGCGTTAGATGAGCGCTTGTCACAAAGTGAATTTTTACAGTAAAATCATGCCTGTTTCAACGGGGGACACCATGGAATTAAAATACTGCTCCATCACGGGCGCGGACGATGCCGTAAAAATAGCGGATTTGCTGGATATTTCGGCAGAATTTCCCTTTGTTGAATGGGCGATCTTGTTGCTCCCCGCCAAGGCGGGCACCCCCCGCTTTCCCGCGCGGGACTGGATTGCGCGTTTCGCCGATGCTGCAGCGCAGCTTAACACGGCCATGCATTTATGTGACGACGCCCTGCTGGGCTTTGTGGCGGGGGATCCGGATATCTTGGATACGATTGCAGGTTTCAAACGCATCCAGCTGAATTTGAAGTTTGGGGATGTTGAAGGCAAATACCATCCGTCCGACCTCGTCGCGCGCGTGCAAAGCCTACCTGAAAAACAATTCATCATCCAATACGGCAAAGACAAACAAAGCCTGCTGCCGTTATTGAAAGACACGCCCAACCACGCTGTCTTATTCGATGAATCTGCAGGGCGCGGTATCAGCCCCGATAGTTGGGATGCACCGTTGGACGGCCATTTCTGCGGCTATGCCGGTGGGCTTAACCCAGATAACGTGCAGGAAAATCTGGAGACGATTTCAAAAGCCGCCGCTGGCCACCCGACATGGATCGACATGGAAACGGGCATCCGCACGGATGATGTCTTCGACATGGCAAAAGTGCGCCGTGTGTTAGAAATCACCCGTGATTTTATTGCCGGACAATAATTACTCTTCCAGCTTGCGGCCCTTCACGCCTTCCAGTGCTTCTTTGCTCTTCACTTCCGTTTGCGCAAAGTAGCCGGCGGCTTTTTTCGCTTCCATCTCAACTGTGGCATCTTCCGGAATCAGTTCCGGTGGAATTTCGATACGCTCGCCAATTTCAATACCCTGACTTGCCAGCGCATTGTATTTCATGTCGCTCATAGACGCGAAACGGTCGATCTTTTTAACGCCCAACCAATGGAAAATATCCGGCATCAGCTGTTGGAAGCGCATATCCTGCACGCCCGCCACGCATTCTGTGCGTTCGAAGTATTTATCGGCGCGATCGCCGCCTTCTTGGCGTTTACGCGCGTTATACACCAAAAACTTGGTGACTTCGCCCAGTGCGCGGCCTTCTTTGCGGTTATAAACCACAAGACCACAGCCGCCCTTTTGCGCCATATCGACGCAAAGTTCGATACCGTGGCACAGATACGGACGGCAAGTGCAAATGTCGGATCCAAAAACGTCGGAACCATTGCATTCATCATGCACGCGGCACGCAACTTGAGAATTCGGACCGTGCAGCTTCGACATATCGCCAAAGAAATAAACTGTATGACCACCAATAGGCGGTAAAAACACCTTCAGATCCGGACGTGTCACCAGCTCCGGGAACATACCGCCAGAGTTTTCAAACAATGAACGGCGCAGATCAGACTCCTTCACGCCAAAACGACGTGACAGGCCTGGCAGATACCAGACTGGGTCAATCGCGGCCTTGGTCACACGCACATCGCCATTCTCTTTCAGAATAACGCCGTCAGGTTTCAAACGGCCTTTGGCCATGGCTTCGTGAATTTCGGGCATATTGATATGCGCCTTGGTCACAGCAATTGTCGGGCGGACATCCAGCCCTTTTTTACGATGCTCATCAAACATATCGCCAGCCATATGGCCCCAAGGGTCAAGGCTGACAATTTTGTCTTCTTCAAACCACTGCTCATGAGGGCCGATTTTTTCGACCGGCGTGGTATTTGTCAAATCAGGCACATGCAACGGGTCCAACTCCCCCGTCGTCACGGCAACGGCGCGGTAAATAGAATAAGCACCTGCATAAGCGCCAATCACGTTGGATGCGGCATGATCTGCCATGCTGGCAATCAACGGCCCGCGTTCTTCACCCGTCTGACCGCCCCATGTGATTTTGGGAATTTTGCCGTCTTTCGGCGGGTGCGAAGTCAAAACGATATGCGCGGGGTTATTGGTCTTGTTCTTTTTCATGGTCCTATTTTCCTGCAAAAAACTGCGGTGTAAATGCTGCGATGCACAAACTAATTCATTGGAAACAAGTCATAATTCTGTCATGGAACGTTAATCAAAACAAGCTGAACGAAGCTGAAATAAGAGCAAAAGCATGGCTTTCAAGGCAGAAAGCCTAGAGATTTTCCTTTTTGTAATGCCCATTTCAGGTAATCCATTATTTTGGGCTCGGCCAGCGCCTGC
>JBGTNC010000006.1:0-3444 GCA_041743265.1 Alphaproteobacteria bacterium
AGTATTGGTCAATCAGCTTGCTAATCATCACCGGCCAGCGTGTATGCGACAAGGCATCTACCTTGGCATTGCTGATCCCTTTGCCAAAGCCCAGATTTTGGCCACGGCGCAAAATACCCAGATTGCTGTCGGGCAAAAATTCGGAATGCGTGTGATGCTTGCGTGACGAGAAACGATATTCGCGATACCCCAGAAAGGTAAAGTTATTCCCCTTCACGTATTGCAAAAATTCTTGTGTCTCTGCAACGTCGCTTGCGCTGTGCCCATTACCAAACACTTCCGGGCGCGCCATCACGTCTTCGACTTTTTTCAGCATCTGGCGCCAGTCACGCGTGGCATAGCGTACATCTTCCAAGGTCTGGTTTAAGGCGGCTTCCAGCTTTTCGCAGGCCTCCGCCGACAATGTCTGTTCCAGATGCAAATGCACATGGGATTCCATGATCGCCCCGTCCGGCTCATGATGGCCGGGTGCGATACCCAGCAATTTACCCGTACGGTCGCGCTTCACATTCAAAATCGGGTGCAGCAGAAAATCGATATTCATCCCCTGCCATGTCAACTCGGCAGAAATGGAATCAATAATAAAAGGCATGTCGTCATTCACAACCTGCACCACAGTGCCACTGGCGCGGAAACCGTCGCGTTTGGTGTCTGGGTTGAAAACGCGCAGCTTATGCGCGCCTGTTTTGCGCTGTGTTGCCCAACCTTGAATAGATTTAGCGAAAACGGATAACTCTGCTGCCGTACAGCCCGCTGCATCATCCTTGGGGATATGCGCCAGAAAAACATCCGTAAAGCTGCCGCCGGACTTCCCGCTTTTTTTCGCAACCTTTTTTGGCGCGGCGGTTGTTTTTTTCGGGGCAGGTTTTTTATTGGCTTTGGACATGATCTTCCTACTGTAGGTTGAAGCGGATGACAAACGTGAGAGCAGTATAACACAGCTGTTTATTTATTGATCTGATCGCGACTGGATCATACCCCAAACCTGCCACAGACGCCACCAAAGCAGTGCAACAAAAAAGCGCCCGAAGAGAGCTTCGGGCGCTTTTGCATTTCTGTAAAAACAGATTAGGCGGCTTTGAGTGTTTCTTCGCCTTTTGTCCAGTTGCACTGGCACAGTTCATCTGTTTGCAACGCATCGAGTGTGCGCATAATTTCATCAACGTTACGGCCAACTTTCAGATCGTTGACAGAAACGAAGCGGATCATGCCTTCCGGATCAACGATGAAGGTCGCGCGGTTGCACACGCCAGCATCTTCGTTCAGGATACCCAGTGCCGTCGACAATTCGCGTTTGATGTCGGACAACATCGGGAATGGCAGTTCGGTCAGGTCTTTGTGGTTCTGGCGCCATGCCAGATGCACGTAATCTGAATCTGTGGACATACCCAGCACTTGCGTATCACGATCCGCAAAATCACGGTTCAATTTGCCAAAAGCGGCAATTTCTGTGGGGCATACAAATGTGAAATCTTTGGGCCATGCAAAAACAACCAGCCATTTACCTTTGTAGGTTTTGTTGCCGATGGTTTCGAAAGCTGTTTTAGGGTCGGAAGAAACAACGCCTGTCAGGCTGAATTCCGGGAATTTTTGACCAATGGTGAGCATAAGTTAAGACACCCTTTCTTGTTGAGGTTAGGCCGATGCGTGAGGCACTTGGTGACCCAAAAATGGGGCGTGGCGGCCTATTTGTCAAGTTTTCGCAACGCTTGTTCGCCTATTTTAGGGAAAAAAGCACAAAAGCAATCAAGCCCTGCCCCCAAGACGCAAGGACATGACCCGATAAGCTCTTATTTTGAAATTATGTAAACTTACGGAGGCGCAACATTCACGCCAAATTCTTTGGCAATCCGGAACAAGCCACCCGACAAGGTCGAGCCTGTAGCTTTGAATTTCCAGCCTGACCCTTCCCGCTCCAGCTCGCCAAAGATAATCGCGTTGTCTTCGGATGCATCTTCGGTCAGGTCGAAATGCGCCATTTCTGTACCGGTGTCCTTATTCAAGATCCGGATATAAGCCTCTTTCACAAGACCGAAAGTTTGCTGGCGCTCTTCCGCGTTGTGGATCGTCACCCCGAAAGCAATTTTTTCGACATCAAAGCCGAGCGTTTCCAGATCGATTTCGATCACTTCGTCATCACCATCCGTATCACCGGTGGTGTTATCGCCTGTATGGCGAATGACGCCTTCATCTGTTTCAAGATTATTGTAGAAAATAAAATCTGTATCGCGGCGCACACGTCCATCACGATTAAGGATAAAAGCCGATAGATCAATATCAACAGGGAATCCCTGATTTTCAGCCGGCGCATTCCAACCCACGCCGATCTGCACGCGCTTCATCGATGCGTCCAGCTGCTCAAGGTTTACTTCTTCACCTTTTTTCAGCATGGATATCTGACCGAAGGAACCTTTCAGGTCTTTTTCCGGCAACGCGGATTCCGGCGCAGGACCCAATCCGGTTTCGGCATCCGGCTGTGCTGCCGGTGGAAGCTCTTGTTCTGTATCGGATGTCATCGAGACGGCCTCGCCCTCTTGTTACAGTTTACTTTTTCTACGAGCCCTTGAGGGCTTGACCACGCAGGCATTGTAACAGTTCCTGCATGTCCGGCGGTAGGTCCGCCCGTAATGAAATTCTATTTTCGCTGATTGGGTGAATAAATTCAAGCTGCGCGGCATGAAGGGCCTGACGCGAGAAATTATTCACCGCCGCCGCCACATCTTCATCTGCCTTATGCTGGCGCAAAAACTTGGCTGGCGTTGATTTGCCGTAAACAGGATCCCCCACCAAAGGGTGCCCAATATGGGCCATATGCACACGAATCTGGTGTGTGCGGCCCGTTTGCAACCGGCATTCCACAAGACTTGCCAGCAGGCCAAAGTTCTCCAGCACGGTGTATTCCGTAATCGCTTCTTTGCCGCCACCATCTAATACCGCCATTTTTTTGCGGTTGGTTTTGCTGCGGCCAATTTGTGTTTCGATCCGCCCCTGCGTTGGTGAAGGCACCGCCCAGACGATGGCCTGATAAACCCGCTTTAACGTACGCGATGATAATTGCGCCGATAAGCCTTGATGCGCGCGGTCATGCTTGGCGGCGACCATCAGGCCAGATGTTTCTTTATCCAGCCGATGCACAATGCCGGGGCGTTTAACACCGCCGATGCCCGATAAACCCCCGTCACAATGGGCCAAAAGTGCGTTGACCAGCGTACCATCCAGATTGCCTGCGGCGGGATGCACCACCATATCGGCGGGTTTATTGATCACAATCAAATCATCATCTTCATAGGCAATATCCAGCGCAATATCCTGCGCTTGCGGCAGGGCGTCGATGGGCGGTGGAATAACAACGGTAAAGACTTCCCCCGCCTTCACCTTGCGCGACGCATCGGCCATGGGCTGGCCATCCGCCGTTACTTGCCCTTCGGCGATCAAAGCCTGCAA
>JBGTNC010000007.1:0-4600 GCA_041743265.1 Alphaproteobacteria bacterium
GTCGGTGACGTCATGGGTAAATACCACCCGCACGGTGACAGCGCGATTTATGACGCGATGGTGCGTATGGCGCAGGATTTTTCCATGCGTCTGCCGCTGGTGGATGGCCAAGGTAACTTTGGCTCGATGGATGGCGATCCGGCCGCCGCGATGCGTTATACCGAAGCACGCCTGAACAAAGTCGCCGAAACATTGCTGGAAGACATCGACAAAGAAACCGTCGACTTCCAACCCAACTACGATGAATCAACACTGGAACCAACAGTACTACCCGCCCGCTTCCCCAACTTGCTCGTCAACGGTGCAAGCGGTATCGCGGTTGGTATGGCGACAAACATTCCACCACATAACCTTGGCGAGATCATTGATGGTTGCTGCGCTTATATCGATAACCCTGATGTCACAATCGACGAGCTGGTTGAACTGATCCCCGGCCCTGACTTCCCGACAGGTGGTCAAATTTTGGGCCGCAACGGTAGCCTTGGCATGTTCCACACAGGCCGCGGTTCCATCATCATGCGCGCCAAAACATCTGTGGAAGAAATCCGCAAAGACCGCGATGCCATCATCGTGCATGAAGTCCCCTATCAGGTAAACAAATCCCGCCTGCTGGAGCGTATTGCAGAATGCGTGCGCGAAAAAATCATCGAAGGCATTTCCGATCTGCGTGACGAGTCAGACCGTGACGGCGTACGCGTTGTGATTGAACTGAAACGCGATGCGATCGCCGAGGTCGTCTTGAACCAATTGTTCAAGTTCACCCCGCTGCAAACCTCTTTCGGCGCAAACATGCTGGCGCTGAACTATGGTCGCCCGATCATGATGACGCTGAAGGAGTTCCTGAAAGCCTTCGTGGATTTCCGCGAAGAAGTCATCACCAAACGCACCATCTTCGAACTGGGTAAAGCCCGTGACCGCGCCCACGTCTTGGCAGGCCTTGCTGTCGCCGTTGCCAACATCGACGAGATCATCGCCATCGTCCGCAAAGCAAGTGACCCGACAGATGCCCGCAATAAGCTGACAGCCCGCGACTGGCCTGCCGCCGATGTGGCGCCGCTGATCAAGTTGATCGACGACCCCGAATATCCGATGAACGACGACCAAACCTACAAAATGTCAGAAACACAGGCCAAAGCCATTTTGGATCTGCGCCTGCACCGCCTGACCGCGCTGGAGCGTGACAAGATCGGTGACGAGCTGAAAGAGGTCTGCGCTTATATCGCCGAATGCCTGCGCATTCTGGGCAGCCGTGAAATCCTGATGGATCTGCTGCGCTCTGAGCTGGTCGAAATCCGCGAGAAATACGCAACACCACGCAGAACCGAATTGCTGCCCGATGAATTTGAAACCGATATCGAAAGTCTGATCCAAAAAGAAGACATGGTCGTGACCGTCAGCCATACCGGCTACGTCAAACGTGTGCCGCTTGCCACCTACCGCGCACAAAAACGCGGCGGTAAAGGCCGCACCGGTATGCAGACCAAGGATGAAGATTTCGTCACAGACTTGTTTATCGCCAATACGCATACCCCCGTCTTGTTCTTTACCTCCAAGGGTATCGTGCACAAGATGAAGGTCTACAAACTGCCCATCGGTACGCCGCAGTCACGGGGCAAAGCCTTTGTGAACTTGCTGCCGCTGGAAAAAGACGAGAAAATCTCCGTCGTCATGCCCTTGCCGGAAGACGAGGATACATGGGATACATTGGATGTGTTGTTTGCCACATCCCACGGCACCGTGCGCCGCAACAGCCTGGATGATTTCAAAAACATCCGCGCCAACGGGTTGATTGCCATGAAACTGGATAGCGACGAACAGTTGATCGATGTGCGCACCTGCACAGATAAAAACGACGTTGTATTGTCCACCCGCAAAGGTAAGGCCATCCGCTTCCCCGTTGCTGATTTGCGTGTCTTCAAATCCCGCGCTTCTACCGGTATCCGTGGCATTAAACTGATGAAGGGGGATGAAGTCGTCTCTATCTCCATCGTTCAACACGTGGATGTCACGGCAGACGAGCGCTTGGCGTACCTGAGACGCGCGTCCCAGCTCCGTCAGCAAGAAGAATCGGAAACGGATGAGGATGAAGCTACATCAAACAACGTTGTCCTGACGGATGAACGCTTCAACGAAATGGCCGCGCAGGAAGACTTCTTGCTGGCTGTCACTTCCAAAGGTTTTGGCAAACGTACATCGGCTTACGAGTACCGTGCGACAGGCCGTGGCGGTTCCGGTATCTGGAACATGAAACTGAGCGCCAAGAACGGCGAGATTGTCTGCTCCTATACGATTCTGGACTCAGATGAAATCATGCTGGTGACCAACGGCGGACAGATTATCCGCATGCCGGTGGCAGATGTCCGCTTTGTCGGACGTCAAACACAGGGCGTGACCCTCTTCCGCATTGATGGCGACGAAGAAGTCGTCTCCGCAGCTGTCATCAGCGATGATGGCGACGACGAGGGCGATGAAGGTCAGAATACTGACGCAGCCGAAACCATCGAAGCTGACACACCAGAGAGCACGGAAGGTACAGAAGAGTAATCTATGGCTGGTTCCGCTAAAAAAATACGCCTGCGTAAAATGGTTGCTTTCGACAAAGCCGCCACCGCGCCTGCCGAGGCCGAGAAAGGCCCTGCGCAAATGCCGCTGACACCTGCGCAGGAAACCGCCATGGAAGCCCTCAAACAGGCTATGATAAGCCCAGTAGAGGATCCGCGCCGCATGGGGCAGATACATGACTCCATCTACATCCTGACCAAAGGGGAAGAAGGCCTGCCTGATGCCCGTATCCAACAAGAGATCGATACGTTTTTGAAAGAGCATGGCACAAAAGAACCCGCACAAAAATCTGGCAGCGCATTGTCACGCATCTTTGGCACCAAGCCCGCCCCCAAAACACCCCATAGTCCACAACCCATCAAAGGCCGCACAGGCCCACGCCCCGGGTATTGATCTATTTTCTTTTTCTGAACGCCTTTGCCTCCAGCAACTGAGTGCAAAGCACATACAAGAGACATCCCATGACCGCACGTAAAAAATCATCCTCCCTCATCGGCGTTTATCCGGGCACGTTTGATCCTGTGACCCTCGGCCATCTGGATATTATTGAACGCGCGCTCAAGGTCGTCGATCATCTGGTCATTGCCGTGGCCGACAACCCAGGCAAAGGCCCGCTGTTTTCGACAAAAGAACGCGTGAAACTTCTGGAAACAGATCTTGCAAACAATCCCAAGATCAAAGGCAAGTCATGGCAAGTGCTGCCCTTCAACAAATTGTTGATGTCTTTTGTCGAAGATGTGGATGCCCGCGTGATCGTACGCGGCCTGCGCGCCGTATCGGATTTTGAATATGAATTCCAGATGGCTGGTATGAACGCCTACCTGAACAAGGACATCGAAACCATGTTTTTGATGTCGCAAGACAAATTCCAGTTCATTTCATCGCGTTTTGTGAAAGAAATTGGCCGCCTTGGCGGGGACATCAGCCCCTTCGTGACACCGCACGTTCAAAAAGCCCTGAAGAAAAAGTTCAAAAACTGATCAATACCAAAACATCCTCCTTTACAAGAGGCTGATTTGACAGGCTTTTATTATTTTTGCATGCTGCTTGTCGATTTAAATTTACAAAATCACTCTTTTAATCTAAAAACTTGACCATCGGTCGGGAAATCCTTAATCTCCCAATCTCTTGAGCATGATTCCGTAGCTCAGCGGTAGAGCATCTGACTTTTAATCAGAGGGTCCTGGGTTCAAATCCCAGCGGGATCACCACTTCAAGGCAATCAAGCACAAAATAACATAATCAAGCACCTACGAGGACAGACAGTATCTGCCCTTATCGGTTGCTGATGTGTTTGCTGCAGAAAAACACAAATTGCACATTTTCAGAATATTTGGCACTTCAAGACCTTAGGCAACCATCTGAAACTTTATTACGATTAAGCCAAGCACCGCGTCACAATCCATCACGCCAGACGCATAAAATGCAAAAATCATTATATTTCAATAACTTATATAAAAACCCCGCTGTGTTAAAGCCACACATATATATGTGTACGTCTTTGCTGATAGACGTTTTGAGAAGTCCCGTTGGAACGACCGCGCGCCACGCCACGCACAGCTTTTAATGTCAAAGCCGTCTACCTTTCAAAACATCTGTTTTCATTTTCACCTACGCAATGACGACAGCAGACGTAAATCAAAAAACAAGCGCGACAAATCGCAACACACATGGCCAGCGCATTTGAAAATGAAACCCGCGTGTCCTTTTTCTATTCATCACGCACACCACATCAAATGATCTGACACAATACGTAAGCCGCACGCCAACCTCCGCACGATCTACCTGACCTATCTGTGTGCCCTGCCATATCTTGTCGCCCGCACGAACCGGACAGAGTAAAAAAGAACGGCCTCCCCTATCCGTATGCTCCACCCCTCCTCGCGGATACGTTCATCCGGAAGTGATCGGGACATGGGTTTGCTCGCAACGGAACACGGCGTGTCCAGCTTCAAGCACTTCATGGCCTACAAGAACGCCATCATGTGCGATGACGAGGTGCTGGTGAACAGCTTTACCCGCTGCATCGAACTGGGCG
>JBGTNC010000008.1:0-3769 GCA_041743265.1 Alphaproteobacteria bacterium
CGGCGGGCGTCGGCGCGGTGGTGGTGCTACTGCCAAATTTACTGTGCATAGGCACTTTCGCGGGATGAAAGTTAAGTTTATGTAAATATTTTAACAGAGACGCCGTTTGCCGTCAATTTTACCGCGAAAGACTCTGTTAAATGAGAGAGTCTTGGATTTAAGCCTTTGTTCTGATTATAAAGAATAACAATCTGACCACGGCACAATTTTTTAGGTGAACCATGACCGAACAAGCCATCATGTACCGCGTCGAAAACGGCGTTGCGACCATTACGATGAACCGCCCCGAATTGCACAATGCGTTTAACGAGCATGTGATTTTGGAACTGAACGAGAAATTTCAGGCCGCCGGTGGCGATGCGCTGGTGCGGGCTGTTGTTTTGCGTGGGAACGGCAAAAGCTTTTCAGCGGGCGGTGATCTGAACTGGATGCGCCGCATGGCGGATTACACCTATGATCAAAACGTTGAAGATGCCATGCAGCTGGGCATCTTGCTTAAAACCATCAATACATTGCCAAAGCCCACTATTGCGCTGGTGCAGGGCAATGCCTTTGGTGGCGGTGTGGGGCTGTCGGCCTGCTGCGATATTGTGATTGCCGAAGAAGGCACACAGTTTTGCCTGTCGGAAGTGCGCATCGGTTTGATCCCCAGTATTATTGCCCCCTACGTGATGGCCGCCATTGGCCAGCGTCAGGCGCGGCGTTATTTTATGACGGCAGAGCGGTTTGATGCGGTACTGGCGCAGAAAATCGGCCTCGTGCACGAAGTTTGCGAAAAAGGCGGGCTGGATGCGGCCTTGGATAAAATCCTGATGCCGCTGATGGAAGGTGCACCCGATGCGCAACGCCGTGGCAAGGAATTGATTTTGAGCATTGCAAACAAACACGTGGATGACGCCATGATCCGCCACACAGTGGAACAGATTGCGGAGGCGCGTGCCTCAGAAGAAGGCAAAGATGGTCTTTCCGCCTTTCTCAATAAGTCCGAACCTGCATGGCGCAAAAAAGCCTGACATCAAAGGATATAAAATGATTATCGATTTTAAAAACTATCAGGTCGAGGCCATGAAAACCCGCATCTATCCGGGCGAAGATAATCTGGTCTATTCCGCGTTGGGGCTGGCAGGGGAAGCGGGAGAGCTTGCCAATAAAGTCAAAAAAATTATCCGTGGCGATGGCAACCGCGAAGAGCTGATTGATGGCATCAAAGGCGAGATGGGCGATGTGCTGTGGTATCTGGCGGCCTTGGCCGAAGATGTCGGCGTTGATCTGGGCGAGATTGCCGCGCTGAATATCGAAAAAATCCAGAGCCGCCAAAAGCGCGACATGATCAAGGGTGCAGGTGACGACCGCTAGGTTTTATGCGTTTTTAAAGCCGTAACGGCAGGGGCTTTTGCATTTGTGCGAGGGCGGTTTTGTCTTGCCCTGCCTGTGTGCAAAGAGCATCCACATTTTCGCACCATTCACGTATCAAGCTTTGCACGCCAAGCTGTGCGGATTTTTCTTCAAACCGTTTTACAAAGTCTGCGCGCTGTCCTTCGGTCAGTTGAATGTGCTGTCCGTTAACCTCGGCACCGGCAGGGTGCAGGAAAGGGCGAAACAGGCTCAGCCCGATTTGGAACGCAAATTTGTTTTCTGTCGCAAGCGCCGTTTCGGCCAGTTGCGACAGTTTTGACGCGGTGCCTTCGGTGAAGGGGTAAAGTTTATCCATCCCGCGGTAGGGGCCGAAGACATACAGGGCTTCGTCAATGTTTTCCTGATCAGGGCTGTGTTGATGCGCATGGTCTGCGGCAAAGCGTGACAGGGTTTTGCCGTGCAGGCCCGCCATTTCAGGCGTATCGCGTAACGCAACAAGTGCTTCGGTGCTGGTGGATGTCAGGTGGGTGGCATTGCTGGTCACCACAAAACGATAAGCCCGTGCCCAACTGTTGACGAGGGGCAGCAAGACATCATTTTTGTTTTCCTGAAGGTGTTTGATGGTGGCAAAACTATCTGCCGCATTTTCAGGGAAGGGTTTGCCGTTTTGCCAGCCGCCGGTTGCGTTTTCAACCGTCAGGTGCCCCAGTTCGTGATGAAAGACAAAGCTTTGTGCCTGATGTTCGGGCACGGAGACGGCCAACGTCTGCGTCATTAGGTCATCGGGTTTGAAGACCAGTGTTTGCAGCGGGCTGGGCCATTGTGGTTGAAAGGCATAGGATGTGTCATCTGCTAAGGCTTGCTGTATTTTCTTTTGCCCAATCAACCCGTGGCCATGCAGGGCAGCGCGCAGCTTTGCTTTCCAGTGGCCATAGGTTTCGCGCGGCGTATCGGTGCGCAGAAAAATAGTGTTCTTTTGCGTCTCGGGGAAATCTTGCGTTGTGCGCGCAACAGCGGCCTTGAAGTCGAAGAAGCGTGATGCGGTTTGATCGGCTTCGGCTGTGGGCGCTGTCTGGGACATCGTCGGGATACCTGTCGGCTGAAAGCATAATTATTTCAATTGTATAGCTTTATGCAAACGAGAGCCAGTGTTTTTGGCGGCATCGGGCGGTATATGGGCAAAAAACATAAAATATTCAGCAGTTTAACGAAAGCTTAGGTGAAAGAGCGGCGTTGCCTTCTGGTGTGGCTAAAGTTATATTCTTGGGGCAATGCGAAACAAAAAGGATGCTGCTGTGCCGATTAAAAAAATCCTGATCGCCAACCGTGGTGAAATTGCCTGTCGTGTGATGCGGACATGCCGCGAAATGGGCATTGCGACCGTCGCCGTATATTCCGAAGCCGATGCCAATGCGCTGCATGTAGAAATAGCCGATGAAGCCGTTTTGATCGGCGGGCCAGAAGCGCGCGAAAGCTATCTGGTTTATCAAAAAATCATCGATGTCGCCAAAGCACATGGTGTGGATGCTATTCACCCGGGCTATGGCTTTTTATCCGAGAACGAAGATTTTGCCGAAGCTGTTGCTGCCGCTGGTATGTTTTTCATCGGCCCACCGGTCTCTGCCATTCGGGCCATGGGTGGTAAATCCGAAGCCAAGGCGCTCATGGAAAAAGCGGGTGTACCACTGGTGCCCGGCTATCATGGCGATCAACAAGATGAAGCGTTTTTAGCAAAAGAAGCTGATAAAATCGGCTATCCCGTGCTCATCAAAGCCTCCGCCGGTGGTGGTGGTAAGGGCATGCGCGTTGTTGAAAAAGCCGCAGATTTTAAAGACGCGCTGGCCGGTGCGCAGCGCGAAGCGCAAGCCTCTTTTGGTGATCAACACGTATTGGTTGAAAAATATCTGGCCCGTCCGCGCCATGTGGAAATTCAAGTCTTTGCCGACCAAGCCGGCAATACGGTTTATTTGTTCGAGCGTGATTGTTCCATTCAGCGCCGCCATCAAAAAGTGTTGGAAGAAGCACCCGCGCCGGGGTTAAAGCCCGAGGTACGTGCCAAAATGGGCGCGGCTGCGGTGGCGGCGGCAAAAGCCATTGGTTACACGGGCGCAGGCACTGTCGAGTTTTTGCTGGATACGGACGGGTCTTTCTATTTCATGGAAATGAATACCCGCTTGCAAGTCGAACACCCTGTGACAGAAATGATTACGGGGCTGGATTTGGTAGCATGGCAAATCCGCGTGGCGGATGGGGCGAGCTTGGACTTCACGCAAGAAGACCTCGCCATTCAAGGCCATGCGATTGAAGTGCGCCTCTATGCTGAAGATCCTGCCAATAATTTCCTGCCCGGTGCAGGGCAGATTAAATTCCTGCGTTTCCCGCTGGAAAGTGAAGCGGTGCGTGTAGATACAGG
>JBGTNC010000009.1:0-13561 GCA_041743265.1 Alphaproteobacteria bacterium
GGAACTGGGTGGCTTCGTAACCTTTATCCCGCTGGCAACAACTGTCATCGAGAAACTGGTGAATATCGAAGTGAACAAAGTTGCAAAACGCATCAAAGATCCTTCAGGCGCTGGCTTCAAAGACGTTGAACTGGTCCTGAGTGACGAAGTAAAAGCACAACTGGCTAAAGAAGGCTACAAACCTGATATGGGTGCACGCCCCTTGCGCAAAGTTGTTCGTGAGAAAATCGCAAACCCGATCGGCAAATGGCTGATGGGCAACAAAGTTGAACTGGCTAAATTCGCTGCCGAAAACGGCGGTGCCAAGCTGGTCATCAAGTCGCTGGACGCCGGTTTCCAACCAGAAATGGCGCCAGGCAAGGAACCTGCACTGATCGCAGCACCTGCCTCCAACGACGATGCGAAAAAGAAACCCGCTCGCAAGCCGCGCAAAAAATCCGGCCCGAGCAACGACTAACGCCTGATACACCAGACGTTTGTTTGGTGAAACTGAAAGGGCCTCGTGTTAAAACGAGGCCCTCTCTTTTTGTCTTTTATGTAGAAGTCGCGTTAAGCTGCTGCCAGCATCCGGCCTAACGGATGCCCGCCCAGTAAATGCAGATGCAAATGCGGCACTTCCTGCCCGCCATTCACGCCGCAATTGGAAATAACACGGTATCCACCCTGATCCAGCCCCGCTTCGCGGGCGATGCCGCCCAAGGCCTTGAACAGAGCTGCGATTTCTTCAGCACTGGCTTCCGCCGTGAAGTGATCCATATCCGTATACAACCCCTTGGGCAGTACCAGAATATGCACAGGTGCTTGCGGGCTGATGTCGTGAAAGGCCAATACATGCTCATCCTCGTAGACTTTATTGCAAGGAATCTCCCCGCGCAGGATTTTGGCGAAAATGTTATTGCTGTCGTAAGTCATAATATACGGCCCTTCTTTTTATAAAATCATATACGTGCCCATAGTCTAGCAAAGCCACTGTTTTCCCAAAAGGCTTGATCGGCTAACATGACCATAAAATAACCGGAGTCTTTCTATGTTCGACATGACGTTTAATGCCATTGCCGCCTTTCAGCAGATGATGTTCTTTGTGGCGGGTCTGCCCATGATAGCCTTGGGTGTATTTTTTGTGATCTATGCACTTTATTGGTTTATCTACGCCAAACGCGTGCCAGCCATTGTGATTGGCGTACGTAAAAAAAGCGGCATCATTTATGCCGTTTATCGCTATGCCATGCCCGATGGCCAAACCTATGAAACAACATCGGATACCGGATCCAACCTACTGCACGGCAAAGAAACCGGCCGCCCTGTTGTGCTGCGCGTCTTTGAAGATGACCCGACGGAAGTGCGCAGTGACATTCTGGGCATGATTTTACTGGGGCTCTTGTTTAGTGTGCCCGGTGCATTTTTTCTTTTCAAAGCGCTGACAAGCTATGACTTTACGTCTATGACGCTTGGCGCCATCATCATTTTTGGTTTTGTCGGCGCCCGCCGTTTCTACTTGATGCTGCGCAAACAGGGAAATACCTCCGGCTTTGCCACATGGCGACAGCAGGTCAAACAAAAACGCCGGCACCGCCCCGTCAACGATCTGCCGCTGCAAACACTGGAAGAATATCAACAAACCCCCGTTGGCAAGCGCCAACGTGCACTCATGCACGAGGCCAACCGCACCGGCGGGCCGATATTGAGCGGCATTGGCATTGCGATGATTCTGTTTGGTCTTTATATCGGCAATCACACGCAGGCCTTGGCCCTTTATGGCGTGAAAACGCAGGGAATTGTGACGGGTTTGAAAACAAGCGGCGACGATTCTGCTTATCCCGTTGTGACCTTCAAAACAATCACCGGCGACACCGTCAACTTTCAAAGCAAGCTGGGGGGCGACCCCAGCCCCTATAACGTCAAAGACGCGGTCAAAGTACACTATATGGCGCAGGACCCTGCTGGCACCGCTGAAATTGCCGATAGCGTGCAGAATTTTGTGATGCTGGGCATATTGCTGATTGGCGGTACGATTTTCTTGCTGGCAGGGCTTACCGCTTTTTACAATTACCGCCGCGACCAACGCGCCATAGATGAAGGCATCAGCTAACCCCGCATCAGCTAAAACAGCGCACAAGAAAAGAGCCGCAATCTGGTCCCCCGACCCTGCGGCTCTTTAGTATCCCTTGTTTATTACGTCCAGGGTCGGACGTCACCCCAACAAGTATCGGTTATAAATTTATGCCGTCATGCCTGCCACTTGTGGTTTGCGTGTGGCATGTTTCACCGCGCGCGGCTTGCCAAAAGATTTGGAAGGCGTGGATGACGGATCTGCTTTGGCTTTCAACACTGCTTTCGCGCGGCTCAGCTCGGCCAGTGTTTCGGCGTGCTGCGCGGAATGTTTGATTTTTTCGATATTGTCTTCGACCTGTTTCAATGACCAGTCCACGATCCCTTCGCGCGCTTTCAAAAAGGCACGGCCGTTTTCGGAACTGAGCGCTTGCAGCTGCCCTTCGGCATCCGCGTGATCTTTGTCAAAGCGCACAAATCGTGCCTTGTATTCGCCGCTGCCAAAATTGGCGTTCTGGTCGAAATGTACATTGGCGAATTTGAATTTGACGTTTGACATTGTTGGTCCTCCCGAAGTTTTCCTTCTGTAAGGATTTTCCGTCTGTACAGCGACCCAATGCCGCTGTGGCGCCGGTAAATCCTATATAAGACTTTATGCAAATAAAGTTAATGATTGGTTACCTTTCCCGTATATATGGTTTTTTTTGTTTTATTCTTTAATTTTAATAAGTTAGCGTATCTTGATGCTATCCGAAAACCGCCTGAAAATTACGCGGCTTTTTATTAATTTCAAGGAAATAAGCCATTTTTTATGGCCGTTTTGACAAAACGATTCTTGATTTTGCCCTATATATGTTGAATTATGCCCTATTCGCGACAACCGGATTTCGACAAATGCCGCCCAAGAGGGCGTCTTGGCCTTTGACGCTGGTTTGTGGCTTCTTTTTTTAAATGTATTTCAAAATGGCAAGCAGCTGATCCGATGGTTAAACCGGTAAAAAAAGATCCTGCCGAAAAGAACGCCCCGCAAAAAGAAGCCGGCGCGCCGCAAGCATCACTGCCGGAAACTGCACAGCAACAAGATGCCCCCGTGACCACGCCCCCCGAAGTGATCAAGCCACATAACTTTCCGAACGCAACCGCCGCCAATAATGCAGATACAGCGATAGACGGAAAAACCGGCGCAACGCCCAGTTGGCGCGAACGCATGAAGACGCGCGCGCAAACAACCACCCGCACCAGCCTGCGTTTTGGCAAAGAACTGCTGCATGAACATGAATTCTGGGTGCATACCTTGGCCGTCAAAGGTGGCGTGAGCGCGATTGCGGTTGCTGGCGTGCTTGGCATTTCCTACGTCGTCGCCCTGCCGTTTATGTTGGCAGCCACTGGCATAGCCGTTTGCGGCGCCATGGTCGGCTTGGGCGTTTACGGTATGGTGGCAGGTTCTGCCCGCAGCTGGTATCGCCTGCGCAAGATGTATGCGAACGCCACTGGCAAGCCAATGCCGAAAAGACCGGTAAAAACAGGTAAAAGCTGGCTACAACGCCAATGCGAACGCCCAAAGATTAAAAAGGTACTTGAATCAAAATCTGTCACATGGTTGCGCGAAAGCCGCGCCTGGAAGTTGGCGCAGAAATTTACGCAAGGCCAGCAAGATAATCTATTGGGCGGCCTGGCTGTCGGTGGTGCTGCGCTATCTTTGGCCGTTGGTGTGACAGCGATTGCCACACAGCTGGTTGTTTTGCCTGTCGTTGCCGTGGGTGGGTTATTGACCTTTGCCACCGTCATGGGGGCCAGCTATGTGATCAGCGGCATTAGCGGACTTTATTTCGGCATCACCGGTGTGCGCCACATGCGCGAAAAGAAAAAAGCGAAAGCAGCAGCGGCTGCAGCTGCCGCGCAATCCCAGCCTGATATGGATATGGAGCTGGGCCTTGCGGAAGACACACCTGCTGCTGTTCAAAACGCGCCGCAAACAGATGACAAAAACAAAGCTGCCCTGCCCGAGAAAATCAACGGCACCTTCAAAGAGGCAAGCGATAAACCGTCCGCCACACCACCTGCACCAGCCAACGACAACCCAGCCGCCCAAAAGCCTGGCGTTGTCAAAAACGAAGCTGCGCTGGATAAATCCACCCCGCAAGCCCCCGCAAAAAAGCACGCGCCCCCCGCCATTTAAGGCTTTATATATATTTCAATGACTTAAGTGGTTATTTGCAAAGCCACTTGCGATGCTATGAAAAAATAATTACAATGCAGACGTTGTTTTTTTAATATTGTTGCACCGATTCCAGTGCCTGAGCACAAAAGGAAGCCAAAGCCTTGACCACAGCCGCACCCGCCCAAAAACCGGACGCCGCCACCGCCAAGCCGGAAAAGAAACCCAGCACAAAACTGGCGCAGAAAATGATGCCGGATGTTGATCCGAATTCCGCATTATTGCCGCCGGATAAATGGATTTTGCAAACCGCCTATAGCACGTTCAAAACACACAAAGGCATCCGCTCGACTGTGTTGAAAATGGCAGGCCTTAGCCTTTTGGGTGTGGCCGCTATTGGCGTTGGTATTGTGGGTGCTGTGATGGCTCCCGCTTTGATCCCGGCTGCTATCATCGGTGCATCTGCCATCGGCGTTGCCGGCGCATCTGCTTTTGTTGTCAAAAAACAGGCCGAGAAACTGAAAAACGATTTCCTGCCGGATTTGATCGAAATTGTGAAAACAAAATATCTCGAACTGAAAATGAACGAGATGAAAGCCGCATGGAACAAACGCGCCGCTGAAAAACGCGTTGAGCGTGAAGCGAAAAAAGCCGCCGATGCCATCAAGGCGCAAGAACTGGCCGCACAGCAAGCGAAAGAAGCGGCAGCCGCCGCGGCCGCTGCACAAAAAGCAGAAGAAGAAAAAGCCGCACAAAAAGCAGCGGCCAAAGAACAGCCCGAAAAACCTGCAGAAAGCAAAGTTGAAAAAGGCAAAGCCTTCGGTAAATGGCTGTTGAAATCTGCCATGGAAAAAGCGCAAGAGATCGGCAAGCCCAAGCAAGACGATGCGGATAAACCGGCTGGCCCAGCTGGCAATGACAATGCCACACCACCTAAAAACGCTGCGCCGAAAAAATCCACACCGCCGAACAGCTGATATTCTATCCGCTGCACATACCTTTCAATATCATCATGAGAGAAGGATTTCATCATGAGCGACAAGCTGACCGCTGTCACCGTTGCCGAAACAGGCGAAGGTTCTTACACACAAACCGTTGAGAACGGCCGCCACACACTGACGGCGGATGAACCGCTGGAGATGGGCGGGCTGGATAAAGGCCCAAGCCCTTTTGAATTTGTACTGGCGGGCCTTGGCGCTTGCACCACCATGACGCTGCGCATGTATGCCGACCGCAAAGGCTGGCCGCTTGAAAAAGTCAGCGTGAAGCTGACGCACCACAAAGAAGATGACATGGGTAATACCGTGGTCGATATCATCACGCGCGATATCACACTGACAGGCACGCTGGATGCCGAGCAACGCCAGCGCCTGCTGGAAATAGCCAATAAATGCCCCGTGCACAAAATGCTGGAAAACAATCCGAAACTGCAAACGCGGTTAGATGGTTAAGCCACCGCTGCACTGAGCCGCTGATCCGTATAAAATCTTGACTATTACGTAAATGTGCTTAAGATTTAGGCATATAAAATATACTCTTTTTAAACCTGCGCGACCGGACCTGAGGCCCACTGACAATGACCGCATCCGATGATTTCACCCCCGCTGCCAAGCCCGATGTTTTACAGACGGCTTTTGAACAGGCCGTGCAAATGGCCGCCACGGGTGATGTGAAGGCCCTGCGCGCTTTGCCGCAACTGGATAAAATCATCAACCGCGCCGACGATGAAGGCTGGACACTTTTAATGTGGGCCGCCGCTACCAGCCAACACAGCACCACACAGTTTTTGCTCAGCCGCAGTGCCTCCATGGACCATCAAGGTAAAAAAGGCGAGACCGCGCTCATCTGCGCTGCCGAAACAGCGGATGAAAAAATCATGGCCCTGCTGTTGAATGCAGGTGCGCGACTGGATTTGAAAAACAACGAAGGCCAGAGCGCTTTCGATATTTTAAAAACACTGGGTGAAGACGCCCTTGCCAATACGCTGAACGAGCAGATGGCCAAACAAGCCGTGAAACTTGAGCATGGCATTACTGTCAGAAGCCCCATTGTATTGCGAAAGCACACGCCCTGATGGCCGCGCCGTTGCGCAAAACCCCTGCTTTAACGGCGTTAATGCATGCGGCCCGTGAAAACGATGTGCAAAAAATTGTGGCCCTTGTCCAAAACAATAATGCAGATATGACCGCCACAGATGAGCTGGGCCGCACCGCATTATTACAAGCATTAGAAGCAGGACATGAAGAAGCCGCCCTGATGCTGATCTTCCACGGGTCAGATACCGGTTATTGCCGCCCGCCTAAAAACGAAACACCTTTGATTATTGCCTGCCGCAAAAACATGACGCTGGCGATTGAACGTCTGGTCACCGTTAAAGCCCCGCTGGATGCACAAGATAACGATGGCAATACAGGCCTGATGAAAGCACTGGAGAATGCCAATGGCTGGGCCGCGTGCCGATTGGTGGGCGCGGGTGCAGATTTTGACACGATCAAAAACAAAAAAGAAGAAAGCGCCTGGCGTATCGCACATCAGCATCTGGACCACGACGACCTTGGTTTTTTCAAAGAACAGGTACGGCAAAAACGCGAAGGCACAGCCCAAACCCGCGCACGCGAACTGCGGGAAAACATCCAAAGCGCCACCATATTGAACCACCCGTTAAAGCCCATGAAACGGCTGACATTGCGCAAGTCCCCCGGCACAACGCCACCTGAGCCATAAAAGGCAGGGAAAACCACTTGCAATATACTGATTTATATCGTTTTTTAAGCCTGAAAAACCCTTTGACATTACTTTTTATGGGAATATACTGAGCCCGTTGTTACATTTATTCAGATTCGATCCGGGCTTTGCCCGTATCCCTTCATTTATCTGACCACCCGCAAGAAAAAGGCCCTATCCGATGACTGTTACCTTTCAAGGCAAATCCCCGAACAAGCTCTGGTACACATGGCAAAAAACCAAAGGTATTTTCGCCACCAAGCAGCATAAACCTTTTGCCAAAAATACAGCAGGTACCGGCCTTTCCGCGACAGGTACCGTTTTGGTACAGCAGCAGCTGGCGACAGTGCTGGCGTATTTGCCGGTGGCGGTTGCAGGCTTGGGCGGCATGGCCGTGTATAACGGTTTTCGCGCACTGCGCGGCAGCGAAAGCGACACAAAAAACAAAATCAGCAGCGGCGACCGCTGGGTGAGCGCTGCGAAATATGCAGGCGCTGCCGCACTGGTCGGCATCTTGACACCCACAGCCGCCACATGGATGGGCATTGCGCTCATCGGTTCCACCGCATTCTTTGGCTGGAAAGGCATTCAAAGCTGGCAGCAGGCATCTAACTCAACCGTTGTGCGCAACTACATTCGCACGCAAGAAGGCAAATGGCTGGATAGCAAGCAAGAAGGCACTCTGCGCCAACGTCTGGCCCGCAAACTCAGCAACTTCGGCAAGAACATCAAGGTACGCGTTTTACAAGCAACCAAATGGTCTAGCCTGACAACAGCGGGCGCAGCCCTTGTTGCGGCCGGTGTGGGCGCAGCCCAATACTACGGCGCTGCTCTTTTGCCTGCAGCAACAGCGACCACCATTACAGGCGCCATTGCAACAGCCGGTGCCGCGATTGGCTTGGCAGCCCCTGCTGCGCTGACAGCTGCCGCGATCATTGTTGTTGCCGCGATCCCTGTGGGCATTGTGGCTGGTATCGTTACACACAACAAAATCCGCGAAATCAAGGCAGGTCTGGAACAGGGCAACAAACCCCGCTTCTTCAAACGCAGCACAACGGCTGATAATGCCGATGACGCGCCGTCTAACACGCCATCCCCTGTATTGTCGAACGACAACACAGCGGCAGGCTTTAACAAAAAGGCCGCGATTGAAAAATCCGTAACGGCTGTAGAAAAGCCAACGGCTGCCGCCAAGGAAGAAACACCTGAAGTCAGCGAAGCCCGTCAAAAAGCGGCCGAAGCCCGCCGCGCCAACAAGCGCAACCGCAAACAGGGTTTTTCTTAAAAGACAAAAGAACCACCACAAAAAAAGCCCGCAGTTATTGCGGGCTTTTTTTATAACCAAGAATATATGCGCGTTTATCCGCGCCCAATCACGGCATAAATCGTTTCGATATCTTTGCGCGCCATATCTTTTTCGCGGGCGGGATTAAATTGTTGCACACGAATTTTATCCGCCTCCATGCGCAGCAAGCGCAGGATATGAATGTCACCACTCTTTAGCACCGTCACACAATCATGCGGCGGACTACTGGACGGACTGGGCACCACAATGGACACAAAGCACCAGACGTAGACGCAAGACTGTGGGATGCCATGACACCCGCGCAGCAAGACGCCGCCCTCGATATCGCCCGCGCCTATGAAACCATGGCCGCGGCCTTGGCTATGCCGGATCTGACTGGGAACGCATTCCCGGTAGCAGCGGCAGCCACAATATGGCGGAGGCACAAAGCCGTCTTGTGAATTTTTATATCGACTGGACAAAAGCCTGTCACAAAAACAACATCAGCCATGCCTTGATTATTGATGTGCTTGTTTTCGGCTTCAGTTGCCGTGCTGTCGACCGTGACCGCCGCCAGCGCACGGGCACTTGCCGTCAAAACCTCATGCAGGGCCTGACCCTTTACGCGCAATTGCAAGGCTGGGCGCGGCGTTAGGCACATCTGGATTTTCAAAAAACATCGGGCTAGAATAGCGCATGAATAAAAAGAAGCCCTTATCACCCGCAGACAATACCCCGCCAGCGCCCCCTGCGCTGCCGCAGGTATTACAGGACTTCTTAAAAGCCATTGAACCCGCCGGCCACGATAAAGGCCCTGCGGAAGAGCTCACCACACGCTTTCGTGAAACCCGCCGTGAAGAAAACATTCGCGGTATGATCGTGCCGGGCGGGCCCAAAAGCGGGCCGGAATATATCGTCGAACTGCGTATCCGTGAATGGATGTACCGCATGGAACGCGAAGCCGCCGACCGCCACCACCACGAGGCCAATAAACCCAAAAACCCGCCGCCCAAACCCTGAGAACAACTGTTCTCTCCACCTTGGCCTGAAACAATCTATCAAAATCGCCAAAAGCCTTTAAAAACAGGCAAAAATACCCCCCTGATTCAGATTCTGTTAAGGAACTCCTGCTAGGTTGGAAGTGTTGATCCCGTAGCATAACCGGAGAACCACATGGCCGATTTGACCGCGATGTCTGATAGCAAATTACGCAATGTCTTCCAGCAGAAGGCTGTTTTGCCGGAAACACAGCTCGCGGCAGCGGAAAAATTCGTCTCTACACTCTCGAAATTCCAAGCAGGTGGCGCAGCCCCTTCGGATAAGGTTATTCAATCCGGCCAGAAACTGCTGACCTCGATTGAACAACAAACAGAAGTTTTTGCCTTCCACGCTGCTATTTTGGCAGGACAGGAAGCCGCAACCGAGACGGATCTCGACACTAAAATTCAGGCGGTCGAAGCCGGTGTCGAGCGTGCGCAGCAAACCGCCACAAAACTGCGCAGCGCTTTGAAAGTATACGGTTAATTCCCGTCTTTTTATTTTTCATATTTTCAAAACAACACTCCGTTGTGGCTGTAAACACGCCCTGACCCCCGCCAAACCGTCCGAAACCTCAAAAACTGTTTCGTTTTTAATGATTTAGGCCATTTGGCCGTTTGAATTGCTGTTTGACCTGCATCTGGCTGGTACGGTATATTCATATTTCCCTAACGTATATAAAATCGTTGCCAGCAAGGTGCTGGCGTCACGGCACGTTGCAACAGGACCCGACACCGGAGCGTACCCGATGTATGACATCTGGACCTATGGCGCCTATTATCCTGACCCTGCTGAACGCAAGCTGGGCCCAGAAGAACTGCGCGAAGTGTTGACGACCGCTGTGGCCCGCAAGGATGCCGCCACTGCGCGTGCTGTTTTCGATCATGCCTTTTGGCACAAAACATTTTTCAAGCCGGATTGGTTTCACCTCTATCTTGCCGTCGATAACAAAGACCGCGAGATGGTCAAACTGCTGACGACCTACGGCGCGACATGGACGGCGAACGAAGCCAAGGTGGCTTGCGTTAATCTGGCAGACAAACTGGATAACCTGCACGGCCCGCTGCATGCCGCCGGTATCCGCACGGATTACACGTTAAAAGATTTGCAAACGGTCGATGCCACGACCTTGCTCTCCATGAACCAGCGCATTTTGATTGAAAATAAAAAGAACGGCCACAATGTAGAACACGCCGAGCGTGATTATAACCACGCCGTTTCGCGCGTGCTGACACAGGCGGCACTTAAAGGCGACATAAAACTTACAAAGCGCATTCTTGGCTTTCACGCTGATGCAAAGAACCCCAAGGGCATCGATATTTCGGACCAATTCGCCGAAGTGCTGGGCAGCTTTTTACAGTCATCATCCGCACGGGCATTAAAGTTTGTAGATACGCTGCTGCAAGCCGATATAAAATTGCAGCCCATTAACCTGCACAAAGTATCATCACTGGTTTTGCCCAATCATTACGACTTGCTGTCCGCACTGGAAGATCGTGATCTGTTGCCACAAAACAGAACGCGCCTGCGCAGTGACCTTTTGCAATCATGGTCCTATCTGCAAAGCCGGATTGATCTGGATGGGTATATTTTTCAAGTCAGCGAAAGACACCTGAAAGAACGGCAAGAAAAGCATATCGAAGCCGCCAACGTGCTGTGCAACAGATACAACGATATTTCTGCGCAGGAAGCCGATCGCTATATCGAGCTGCATAAACGCCGCAGCAAACAAGCACCGGACGCCATCACCCACATGGATCAGTCTTTGTTGAATACA
The DNA here is from genome assembly GCA_041743265.1 of Alphaproteobacteria bacterium. GTDB lineage: Bacteria > Pseudomonadota > Alphaproteobacteria > Micavibrionales > UBA2020 > UBA2020. The sequence continues at coordinate 11,032 of JBGTNC010000009.1, forward strand.
GATTTTTTCAACAAAGCGGCCTTCACGCCCGCACATTTACATGCGCTTGCAGAAGATACGCCGGATAATATCCCCCTTGCCGCCACGTTTAACAAAATGGCGCAGAAGAAAGTTATCGACGCCCGCGGGCTCAGTCATTTTCTACACAAAAAACGGTTTGATGCTGTTGCCACCGCATTAAAATCTGGCGCACTGGTGCCAGACGGCATCGAAACAGAAGCCATCATGCGCTATCTGCAGAACAGTTTGAAAAAAGACGTCGTCACACCCGATGTGATCGAATGCCTGACGCATATGCGCGATAATGGCGCAGAATTTTTCCGTGTGCGCCGGGGTGACTATCTAGGTACATCTGGCCCGGGCCTTGCCAAAGCCCTGCTGGATCTTGATATTGTCAAAGCACGCGATATTTCCACGCCGACCATCCGTAAACGCTGCGGAGAAATGATGGGTATTGGCAGTTTGCTCAACCCCGATATCAAAGACCGCCATCACGCGATGCGCGAATTCCTGTATCAAGTGACGCTGGAAAAGAGCAATCCCGATAAATACAAACCCTTGCGCGAAAAAGCAGGGCTGTCTTACCAACGCCGCTATTTGTTGGAGCAACTGGCCAGCATACGCATTCAAGCCGCAAACCGTAACGAACGCCCTGCGCCGCCCAAGCGCGCACAACAACAACGCTACAAGAAGTAAACAAAGCCATGCCCTTTTGGAAAAAACGTAAAAACGATACCCCCAAACCTGCCAATGATATGCCGGATAAAAAATCCGACCTGCCAAAACAGGGGAAGCCCACTTTGGCGGCCCGCTTTGGTCGTGCCATGAAATCCATCAAAAAACACGTGAACATGCGCGAGATTAAAAAAGTTGGCGGGCATACGCTGACCGATCTGCGTAAACCCAAAGAAATTGGCGTATTGGTTGTCGCAATTGTTGTGCCGGGTGGCATGTTCGGCTGGTTCGCCTACCGCGTGCAAAAATACCGTCTGCAAAGCCCTGCCAACGATAACAAACCCCCCAGTGGTCTGGCACCTGATTCTAAGCCGCCAGAAACGGCGCAAAAAAAACAGGCCGGCGGCAAAAAACGCCCCCACCCGAAACCGCCGAAACCTTAATCCGGCGTATACGCTAATCTGCTGAAATCACACAGGGATCGCCCCCCTGCCTGCTCGAATATTGTCCGGAATACGTGTGTTAAAAAACCACGTAAATCCATGCATTTACATATTTTTAAGCCCCTACCCTCTATAATGTTCATAAGAGATCATGCGGTGAACAAAAAGGATGTAGACGCAGATGATTGCGCGGGTAACACCTCTTCATGCCGGACGGCAACAGGACCTACTCAACAACCGCTTTCTGGTGGCGGCTGCGGCAGGCCACCTCCCCGCTGTCAGGGCGCTGCTGGACGACGGCGCAAATATCAACATCCGTGGTGCACATAACGAAACAGCACTGGCCTGTGCGGCGCGTGAAGGCCGCCTTGACATGGCCCTTTACCTGATCGACGCGGGCGCCAGTCTGGACCCACAAGACAAAGACGGCAATACTGCCTTGGCCCATGCAGTGCGTGGCCACCATGTATCTATCGCAGCCCGGCTAATCGCCTGCGGTGCAGATATTACAATTGAAAACAAAGATGGCCAAAAACCGCTGGATACCGCGCTTAAAAGCGGCGTGCCCGCATTGGTGGCCCTGTTTGAACAACCCTTAAAAGATTTACTCGCGCGCATTCCTTCTGCCGATGCCGTCGAAACCATGCGCCCGCGCAGCCTATCTCCGCCACCAGTGGCAGATCCCTTTGGCGATACCATGCTGACATGGGCCGCACGGGAGGGGCAAGACAACGTGGTTCGCGCCATGATTCAATCTGGCGCCGATATACACCAGAAAAACCGCGCCGGTGATACCGCGCGTGACGTTGCACAACGTGCGGGACATCTGGATATTGTGCAGTTACTGGAAAAGGCTGAACATCAACCTGCTGTTGCGCGGCTGGATGCAGACAGAGCCGATATCACAGCACTGCCGCACAACGGCTGATATATTATTTCCTTACCGTTTGTCGAAAATAAACTGGCCCGCTGCCAGAACAGGCCCTGTGGTGCGCTGACCTAAATGTACCAGTATGGCAAACCCGCCCGTGACGTCTTTTTCGGCGGGTAATTGCAGCGCTTGCGCCTGCCCGCGCCAATCCTGCGCCAATACCCGTATACTGCGCACCGGATTGGTGTAATGCACGCTACGCCCTGCGTTTTCACCACTTTTCATGGATTGCATTTCAGCGGCTGCGAACCGCACGTAAGAAATTGTTGCGCCCGAGGTTGTGATAGCGGGCAGCTGCACCGTATAACCGTTTTCTGTTTCAACAATCTGTATGGGTGCGATTTTTCCTTGCTGCTCCGCCAGGGTTGCAGCAATGCGGCTGGTATCTGTGCCCACAATGCTGCTGCGCCCGTTGACAATCAGTTCTGGTGTAAAAACCCGCGCGCGATTGGCGGATTGCGCGTAATCATGCTGGCGGTCA
>JBGTNC010000010.1:0-2293 GCA_041743265.1 Alphaproteobacteria bacterium
TTGATCAAAAAAATCAACTCTGCCGTTTTCCCAGGTCTCCAAGGCGGCCCGTTGGAGCATGTGATTGCCGCCAAGGCCGTGGCCTTTGGTGAAGCCTTGCAACCGTCCTTTAAAGTCTATCAGCAAGCTGTGTTGGATAACGCACGTATGTTGGCGGCGACATTGAAAAAAGGCGGTCTTGATATCGTCTCCGGCGGTACGGATTGCCATTTGATACTGGTGGATCTGCGTCCGAAAAAATTGACAGGCCGTGTGGCGGAAGTAAGCCTTGAACATGCCCGCATGACCTGCAACAAAAATGCCATTCCGTTTGATCCGGAAAAACCGATGGTGACATCTGGCATCCGCGTGGGTACACCGGCGGCGACCACCCGTGGCTTTGGTACCAAGGAATTTGAACTGGTCGGCCAATATATGGTTGAAGTGCTGGACGGTCTTGCCGCCAATGGCGCGGAAGGCAATGTTGCGGTTGAACAAGACGTTGCCAAACGTGTGGCAGAGCTTTGCGCGCAATTCCCTATCTACGCGCAGGAATAAATATTTTTAGAACCGTATTTTAAAGCGAGAGATTCATGAAGTGCCCTTTTTGTGCCGGTGACGAAACGCAGGTAAAAGATTCCCGCCCGACGGAAGATAGCGCTGCTATTCGCCGCCGCCGCGAATGCCCGCAATGCGAAGCGCGGTTTACAACGTTTGAACGGGTGCAGCTGCGGGATTTGATCGTGGTGAAATGCGATGGCCGGCGTGAGCCCTTTGCGCGGGAAAAATTGCTGCGCTCGCTCTACCTCTGCCTGCAAAAACGCCCAGTCGAGAGCGATGCGATTGAACGCACCGCCAATGATATCGTGCGCCAGCTGGAACAATCCGGTGAATCCGATGTACCGACCAAGGTGATCGGCGAAAAAGCCATGGCGGCCCTGTCTGCCCTTGATCCGATCGGTTATGTGCGCTATGCCTCCGTATACAAGGATTTCCGTGAAGTGAAGGACTATAGCGCCTTTTTGGCGGACCTTGAAAATGTTTGCAAGAAAGCTGGTGCTGCCTGATGGCCGACGAAGAAAAACAACCGAAGCAGAAACTTAAAAATATTCATGCTTTGAAAGTCACCAAACTGCCGCCCAAGGCGCCAGAAAAACGTGTGGCTGGTAAAAACAAAGGCTCGCCCAAGGCACAAAAAACCGGTGCCCGTTTGGCGGCTGTACAAGTTTTGTACCAAATGCGACTGAATAATCAGGAAGCGCAATCAGCCGTGCACGAATACATCAAGCACCGCAATGGCTTTAATCTGGATGGCGATGTTTTTGTGCCAGCGGATGAAGATATGCTGCAAGAAATTATCACCGGCGTGCAAACGCGCTGGACAGACATTGACGATGTCGTCACGGCCGCATTGGCAACGGGCGGCAAGACGGAAGTGGAACCTTTGCTGGATGCCATTTTACGCGCGGGCACGTTCGAGCTTCTGGCGCAGGGCCACACAGATACAGGTATTATTATTCATGATTATCTGAATATCACGGCCGGTTTCTATGACGGGTCCGAGCCAAAGCTCGTCAATGCCATCCTCGACAGAATCGCAAAAACGGTACGCAGCTGATTTAGTCCTGCGGCGGTTTTGGGAAGCGGCGGTAGGTATAGACCAGCGTGCCGATGATAAACATCATCAATACACCAAGACTTGGGAATACTTTATCTGGTCCCAGCATGGGCGTGTCTTGCAAATTGGCGACAATCACCGCTTGCATCAACAACGCGATATAGACGCAGATAACTGCGCCTGTGACGTGCAATAATTTTTGCAGGCTGTGGATGCTCTCTATGCGGCGTTCAGGTGCCAGCCAGTATTTCTTATGCGGCACGTTGATCAACCAGTTCGGCAGTTTGTACATCACTTGCCCGATGATGCCAAAAACACCGATCATCACAAACAGCAGTATCCCGTAAAACCAGAAGAAGCCTTCGCGCGTCATCCAACCGTTCGGATGTCCTGCAAAATCAAAATGCGTGGCCAAGGTGTCGGGCAGCAACGGCGTGTAATGATGCATTTGAAAAGCAGCCAAAGCCAGTGTCAGGACATAGATGACATAGGGCATAAAAAAGACCTTTGTTTAAATAAGCGGTATATAAAATCAGGCAGACAGGCGTTTAAAACCGGCGTCCAGATCTGCGCGGATTTCGTCCAAATCTTCAAGGCCGATGTTCAAACGCAGGTAAAACCCTGTTTCTGTCCAGCTTTATGCTGTCCGGTTGGGTTTGGGCTGCTCAGTGAATAAAAGAGATTCAAACCCGCCCC
>JBGTNC010000011.1:0-11112 GCA_041743265.1 Alphaproteobacteria bacterium
GCGCGTGTCGGGCGGTTGAGATCCACCAGTTTGCTGTCGAGTAAATATTGCGTCACATCTTTGTGCTCGTAAAAAACCGCATCGTAGAGCGCGTGCAGGCGCGATGCTGCCAGTGCTTCTGCATCCGGTTCCGGCTCTGTGGCTTCCATGATAATTTTGACGATGGGTAGGCATCCGTTCCAGCCGGCAATGTTCAACGGTGTGCGGCCTTCGTCATCTTTCTGGTGTGCATCTGCGCCATAGCGTACCAAAGCATCAAAGGCTTCGGGTTGTTTTTCAAAAACGGCTGTATGCAGGGCGGTGTATTTGCACGGGTTTACAACTTTGTTGATATCCGCGCCAGCCTCTACCGCCAAGAGATAAAGCATGCGTACATTGTTTTGTTTGGCGGCTGTGTGTAGCGCCGTCGTTGCTTGACTGTCCGGAATATTCGGATTGGCCCCAGCCTCAATCAACATCTTGGCCGTGTCATCGGCGCGCGCGCGCACGGCTTGGTGCAGCGGTGTTAATTTGAAAGTCGATGTGGGTGTATTCACGCCGCGACCTTGCGCATAGTGCAGCAAGAGGCCAAGGGCTTTTGTGTCGTTGCTTTGTGCCGCCAGATGCAGCGCATTTTCATCATTGCTGCGGCCTTTGGCAACATCCGCGCCACGTTCTAGCAAAAATGTCATGGCGTCATACTGCTGTGCAAAAAGGGCCGCTTGCAGGGGTGTTGTGCCGTCTATATCTGCAGCGTCAATCTTTGCGTCATGGGCCAGCAAAATATCCATGCCCTTGATGTCACCCTGTGTCGCGGCGATCATCAGCGCGGTACCTGTATCGCTTGATGTATCAATATCGCTGCGGTCGTAAGACAGCAGCAAGGTCATCATTTCGTGGTCTTGTGCTTGGGCCGCCAGATGTAGCGGGGTATGGCCTTGAATATCTTTGGCATAGACGTTCTCGCCTTCTGACAGCAGGGCTGTTACAGCCTTGATGTCGCGATCTGCAACCGCCAGATGCAACGCGCTGGAATCGCCTCTGTTATCAGGCTTTGCGGCTTGTCTGCGGAAAAGGCTTGCCAGTTTGCTCATGGCTTTGGCCCCCGCGCAGGCGGTGCGTTTTGCGCAAGGCTGGCAAAAGTAGGTGCTTGCCACGGGGCTTCTTGCGCCAATGCCGGATTTTCAAAACGGATTTTTTGCGCGGCTTGCAAAAACGTCTGCGTTTCTTGACTGAGCGCGTGATAAATCGGCGCGGTCAAATCCACGTGCTGTTTATTAGCCGTCAGATAGGGCGTGCTGTGCGCGTCAATACTGTTTGCCAAAGTCTCGGCATCAATGCGGCGCTGGAAATGTTCTGCGGTTTGAAAAGTTTCTGCATCGTATTGCGCAAGTTTTTTGACGACCACATTTTCGTATGTGCGGCGGAAGCTTGTTTCGCCGTAGAATGATTTGAAACAGGCGGCCAGTAATTTGTCGGGTGCGACATCGCCCGTTTGCAGCTTGCCTTCGATGTTGCGCAAAAGACCTGCCACCAGCGGATTTTCGCTTTTTTCGGCGGCCATGTTAAAAACCTCAGAGAACGTTGGGCGCAGTGTTTTGTTTTGTTGATCTGCAAAGGCAAGCTCGGTTGCGATCAGAATTTCATGCGCGCGTGCATCGGCTTCCATTGCCAATAATTTTCGGATCGCATCTTGTGGATGATCCAAACGCGTATCAATGTCGATGCCGCCTTTTACTTTTTGGCTGACATGCACAAGCTCGTGCCCAAGGGTCAGGGCCAGCAGGCGCGGGTCTTGTTCCTTTGCCAAAAAAACCAGACGCTGTTCGTGGTCTACATACCCGCGCAGGTTTTTGTTTTCATCATCCGCAATCACAATCACGTAATCGGCAGCAATGGCGGTTTCGGCAAATTTTCGCGCTGTGTCGCTTTGCGACAGGATAAAAATAGCCTCTTCAATCGTGGATTCGAAACCGCGGATTTCGGGTGTGTCATAGACGGGTAGTGCCAAAATTTCACGTGCATCACCCGCCGGCCTTGCATAAGGCCGTGTATTTTTTGAAGGCGCGTTGAAAGCATCTGGCAAAGGCATGGGCGAAAATCCGATGTATCCCGCGTAAACCGTACGGGATTCTGTTATTTCATACAGGCCCCGAAAGTTAGCATAATACAACAGGTTACACCAAGCGACTTTCGGGATTTTTTCTGAAACGCGCCATTTTTATCATTATATTACAATGATTTATAATATTATTTCGGTAATTTGAGGCGGGCGGGCAGATCAAGCCGTGTGCCTCTTTTTAACGCCGGCATTACCCTGTAACTGAAACCTCACCTGCTATATGTATAATTATAATGTATAGCGAGGTTATGGCATGTCGGGGGTGTATTGCTCAGGATATGCAGAAGCCTGTTGCGGTATGCCGTTGAGTCAAATAGTATTTCACGACAGAGTGCGCGTTTTTCGGGCAGGGAGATTCTTTTACAAGGGTTTCTTTTGTTACAAAAAAACGCCGTAAATCGATAGCTTTTTAGGGGAAGCAGGCACGATGGCTGATACCGGACGCGAAAATCAAGAAGCAGACGCACCAACCGAAGGTGCAGGTGCCGCCGACGGTACGGCGCAAGAAACATCTGTAGAAAATACAGATGATGCCAGCAGTCCACTCTCTGGTCTGTCAAAAGTTTTAGGCAGCAAACCTGCCGCCAAACCCGAAGCACCTGCGGCACCAGCAAAACCGCAGAAAAAAGGCGGCAAGGGTGCAGGCATTACGCAAGACGGCGTGAAAGAACCACCACCGCCGCTGCCGGCTGGTGCTTTGGTAACAGTTGTCACCCGCAACGAATTTTACCGCGATGGTTTTCGCAACCTGATCCGCATTGCGATTTTGGAAGGCGTGATTATCGTCGGCCTGATTTTGACGCTGATTGTTTACATCAATAACTCTGTATCGCATGACCGCTATTTCGCAACAACGGCGGATGGCCGTATCATGCAGCTGGCACCGTTGAACCAGCCTTATATGACGACAGCGGCTTTGTTGTCATGGGTGGCGCAGGCGGCGACAGATGTCATGACCTTCGGCTTCCACGATTACCAGCGTCAATTGCAAGCAGCTTCCCGCCACTTTACCAAAACGGGTTGGGAAACATTTACGACCGCCTTGCAGGCGTCGCGTATCGTTGAATCGGTACAGGCACAGCAGCAGGTTGTCACCGCCGTGCCACGTAGTGCGCCTGTGCTTTTGAAGCAGGGCGTGTTGAACGGCCGCTATCGCTGGGTGATCCAGATGCCTATTCAGGTTTCCTACAAAGCCACGAACTCCAACCGTAACGACAACCTTTTGCTCACATTGGTGATTGAACGGGTACCGTCTTTAGAGAATCCGGATGGTGTAGGTATCGAACAATGGATTGCTGAACAGAAATAAAGCGCCGCAAGGCATTCTAAAGCGCACAGGGGAATAACAGCACGTGTCGCAATTAACTGCAGATCAGCCTACCGGGATTCATGATACAGAAACAATCGCCTATCGCGATGGTTTTAAAAATCTGCTGCGTATCGTTTTTATGCTGGGCATTGTTATTTTCGGTTTGCTGGGTGTTGTTTTTTACTACATCAGCTCCGTTCTGCCGCAAGACCGTTATTGGGCCGTGACAATCGAGGGTGAATCTATGCCCATGGTTGATCTGGGCGATCCGAACGTGAATAACGCCAGTCTGCTGGCCTGGGCCTCTCGCGCCGCCACAGATATTATGACCTTTGGTTTTAACGACATTGGTGAGCGCTTCGCACAGTCACGTACTTATTTTTCGCAAGAAGGTTGGGACAGCTTCAGTGAAGCGATGGCGAAATCCGGTTTGCTGTTAAACGTTACGAAGGTGCAGCAGATCGTAACGTCTATTCCGCGCGATGTACCAATATTGGCGGGCGCCATGATGCGTAAGGGCAAATATACATGGATCGTAGACGTGCCGCTCGTTATGACAATCCGCGCCGGTAGTGCATCTGCATCACAGATTGCGTCGGTGCGTATGTATATTGTGAAGATGCCAACAACGCAAAACCCGACAGGGGTTGGTATCCAGACATGGCAATCATATTGAGAAGGATATGCGACAGGGAATTTATTAAGGATTGTCTGCCGAGGTATATCTAGAGTATAAATATTTAACTGGGGTCTTTTGGGTTTGTTTTCAAAAACAAAATTTTTTATCCAAACGGTCTGAAAGCTTGAAGGAGTTGAGTTGCAATGAAGCGTATGCTTGTTTGTTTGGGTGCTGCCGCCATATTGGCGTTATACGCGGGTCCTGCACTTGCGCAAACCGATCTCAGCGATTTTAAAACACCGGATGACGAAGTAGAGCGTCCGTTGTTGCCGCAAGCGTCAAACCCGCTGGGTGCTGCCGCAGGATTGCCGATTGGCCTTCAGGGCGCAGGCAACATGGGTCTGCCGCAAACAGCAGAAGAACTCGCTGTGCAAATGGAAGAGCAAGCAGCCGAGCAGCGCAAGTTGATTGAAGAACAAACGTTTGATGCGGCGCTGAAACAGCTGCTGCCGATGAAGCCCGAAGAAATTCGCAGAACGCTGGAGGCTTTCAAGTTCAGCCGTGAAGCTGCCGAAACACCGATCACCGTACCGACACCGATGCAGGTTGTGCGCACCCTGTCTTTGGATGCCGCGGATACGCCGATCATTGTGAAAATGGCCCCCGGGCACGTCACAACTATTACAATCGTCGATTCCACTGGTGCGCCATGGCCTATTCAGGATGTGGGTTGGGCTGGTCGCTTTGATGTGTCCCCGCCAGAATCCGGTGGCCACGTTATACGCATCACGCCATTGACGGCCCATGGTATGGGTAACATGTCTATTCGTCTCGTTGACCTCATCACGCCTGTTGTGATGCAGCTGGGCACGGGGATTGATGAAGTTTACTACCGTCTGGATGCACGCATCCCCAAGCCGGGCCCGCTTGCAAAAACACCGATCATCGAATACGGCGGCTTGCAAGCCGTGGCCGGTCGTGATGATAACCTGACGGGCGTGCTGGAAGGCACACCGCCGGCTGGTGCTGAACGCCTGGCGATTAAAGGCGTAGATGGCCGCACGATGGCTTGGAAAATTTCCGACCGTATTTACCTGCGCACACCTTTGACCATGTTGTCACCCGGCTGGGATTCCAGCGTGACATCTGCGGATGGTGTGAATGTGTATACATTTGAAAAAGCGCCTGTTGTTCTGTTGTCAGACCAGGGCCGCATGGTTCGTGCAAATATTGCTGCTGAAGGGGTTACACCATGACGGATCACGATAACGATATCGATATCGGCACCGAGGACGATTTCGAATCCGATGTGCCACAGTCTGCGTCTCTAAAGGATGCGTGGGATAATAATCCGCTCATGAAAATCGCAGCCGTTGTGCTGGGGATTGTTGTATTGGCGGGGGGCTACATCACGTTTTTCGGTGGTGGCGAAGAAGAGCAAAACAGGTCCATTGTTGCCGCAGGTAGCGTCGATAACGTTAAAGTCAACGTGGGTACAGAAGAATCCGATCCGGTTTACCAACAGGCTATTCGCGATTCCAACCAGCAGATTGCCGATGAGGCACGCAACCAAGGTACCAGTGCTGTTCCGATCCCGCTGAGCACGCCGGATCAAGACGGTATTACGATGCCGGCTCAGCCGGCTGAAGTTGCAGATGACCCGCTGCGTCAATGGCGCCAAAGTTTGGATGCAACCCGTGTTTCACAGCCGGGTGAAGACCTGCCGATGATGGATGACATGCCGCCTGTGCCAATCGCACCGATGAACCAGATGCAGCGCCCACAAGCAAGTGCGGCGATGGATCCAGCAATCGCGCAGCGTTTGTCTGAACAGATGCGTGTTATTTTGACAGCGCAAATGCCGCTGACGGCCAGTGTCATGACCTTTACGCAAGAGCCTTCCGCTTATAGCAAGAAGAAAGAGGAAGACGCTGCGAACGAAAAACTGGGCCTCGGTTACGCGGACGGTGGTACATCCGACGGTCGTAACTATGCGATTAACGATCCGGGCAGTGCGAAAAAAGCGGACAAGAAGGTGATTGTGCCTGCGGGTAACATCGCTTATGGCCAGTTGCTGAACGAGCTGGATTCCGATGTACGCGGCCCCGTGCTGGTGCATGTTCTATCCGGCCCCTTTGCAGGTGGTCGTGCGTTGGGCCAGTTTAATCGCCAGAATGAATATCTGACGCTGGATTTCAACCGTATCGTGAAAGATGGCGTGAGCTATCAGATCAGCGGTATTGCGATGGATGAAAAAACCACCTTGGTGGGGATGGCATCTGAAGTAGACAATCACTACTTCCAGCGGATTATTTTGCCAGCAGCTGCCAAGTTTATCGAAGGCTATGCAGGCGCTGTGGCGGAAACGGGGACCTCGACAACAACCACAGCCGGTGGCGGTGTTGTTCAAGAGACGCCTGAGCCGGATGCAACGGACGAGTTGTATAAAGGTTTGGAAACATCAGCATCTAAGGTTTCTGAAGTGCTCGACCAAAACAGTAACCGTCCGATTACGGTAAGATTGAAAAAAGGTACAACCATGGGCATTCTGTTCCTGGATCCTGTAACCACAGATAGCGCGGATAAATAAAATGACTGACAAAGACGAGTTTGATGTAGATCTGGACGAAGGCCTTGATGCAGGTTTTGATGATGGCCAACCGGGTATGGATGACGACATGGCGCCGGTGAAGAAATCCGGCGGCGGTGGCGGCTTTCTCGTTAAACTTATCGTGTTGCTCGCGGTTATTGGCGGTGGCGCTTTTGCCAGCGTTAAATATCTTGGTGTGCAGCTGCCTTTTGATGTACCGGGTTTGACGGATGTAGCGCAAACAGACCAACCTGCTACGGATGACACAACGGCAATGGCTGATTTGTCTTCCGATGTGCCGCCACAGCCGGGTATGGACACCAGCTGGGGCGCCGATACAACAGCCGCCTTGCCGACAGATGATTTGACAGCAATGCCAGACACCGTCGCAATGGATGGCGGCGTGGGTCTTGATGCAGCACTGCCGACGACAGATACCGGCTTTGGCACTGATATGCAGACAACCGATGCGGGAACAGATGTTTTTGCAACGGATAGTGCCTTGCCGACAGATACAGGTACCGCTGGTACGGATACGGCCGGTTCTGATCCTTGGGGCGGGACAACGACGCCTGTTGATACAGCCGCAACAACGCCAGATGTAGGTGCCGATCCTTTTGCAACAGGCGTGACAACACAGCCGGAAGCACAAATCTCTGCGCCCGTCACAATGCCTGTCACAACAACAGCTGTTCAGCAGCCTGCCGTTGATACAGCTGCATTGGATGCCATGAAAAAGAAAGTGGCTGACCTTGAAAAAACAATCGCTGCGCAGAAAAAAGAAATTGCAACGCTGACAACCAGCTTGCAGTCCGCGCAGGATAAAGCAGCCGCCGTGGCCACAACATCCAAACCGGCTGTGACAAAAACTGCGACAACCAAACAACCTGCAAAAGCAGCACCTAAAAAATCTTGGGTATTGCGCTCTGCACAGCCGGGCAAAGCCTTGGTTGCGGAAGTAGGTTCCAACGAACTGCGCTCCGTTGCTGTTGGTGATACCTTGGCAGGTATTGGTAAAGTCACAGATATTGGCAAAGATTCTGCCGGCAAATGGGTTGTTAACGGCACCCGCGGTAAAATTAACCAATAAGTAACTTTTTGAGAATCATTCTTATCTGAATGGTTTTTGCCGAAAATTTATCTCGAATTTTATCTTTTTCTGGCAAGGAAAAAGAGCGGCATTTATCTTAATAAAAACAAATACTTATGTCTTATGAGTGTTACGGGGTTACAGGGTTTTGTTTGCAGACTTCGTAAAAAGGTGATGTAATTATAAGTAGACCTTTTCTTTCATAAGAATAATAATGAGGGTGTGTCCAATGTGGTACCGTCATTTCTGTAAAATAGCACTTTTTGCCACCGTCTTTATGGTGGTTGCCAGCGACTCCGCCCTTGCGGGGCCGAAGCTGAGCAATATGTTCAATAACCTCACCACCTCATGGGGCGGGATTACAGGGATCTTAAGTACGATCGCCTGGCTCTCTGGTGCCTTCTTGGGTGTCGCAGGTATTTTCAAATTCAAAGATCATGTCGACAATCCGGCACAAACACCGCTAAGCGCGGGTGTGAAGCGTATGCTGGCCGGCGGTATGTTCTTGTCGTTGCCTTTTATGCTGAACGTGGTGCGGGGCAATTTGTTTGCCAACGATGCCGTCGGCAGCAACAGCCATAACGTTACAGCCTATACAAGCCACGGTGGCCTGAGCGCGGGTGGTTTGGATAAAATGGTTGTGGATGTCATGACAGACATCGGCGCCCCTGTTGAGGCAATGCTAACAGCCTTTTGTTATCTGGCAGGTACAGCTTTGTTGTTGGTGGGTATTTCCCGTCTGACCAAACGGATGGAAGAGGGCCCGCGCGGTCCAGCTGGTATGGGTACAGTCATGACCTTTATCGCCGCTGGTGCGCTGTTCTCCTTCGCAGATTCCGTGGGTACATTCTCGTCCAGTCTTTTTGGTGATGCCGAAGTGCAGACGCAGGCTGCGATTAGCACTACGATTATCAAAGACGCGACAGATCGTCAGCGTATTCAAGTTGTCATAGAAGCGGTAATGTTGTTCGTCATGATTGTCGGCTACATCGCTTTTATCAGAGGATGGTTCGTTCTCAAAGCTTTTGCCGATGGCCAACAAGGGGCCACCGTCGCACAAGGTTTGACGTTCCTATTAGGCGGAGCTTTAGCGATTAACCTGGGTGAACTGGTGAATGCTCTCCAGAACACCGTGGGTGTCACGGGGCTCGCGTTTAATTAAAAGAGTTGGTGCGTTCAACGAAAAACGTGCTAACATTAACTATGTGTGTAAGTAAAAGGAGAACTACATAATGAAACGGTCAAAAATGTCTCATAAACTTGCTGCTGCTGCTACTCTTGGCATGATGATGGCCTCGAGCGAATCAGCATTCGCAGCTGCGAAAACTTTCAAAAACATGTCCGATAACATCGTGACAGCATCTTCCGGCTTCCAGAACATGATCTCTACGGTCTGCTGGTTGGGCGGCGCTGGTCTTGGTGTTGCAGGTATCTTCAAGCTGAAACAGCACGTTGATAACCCGGGCCAAACCCCGATGAAAGACGGCCTCGTACGTCTGGGTGCCGGTGGCGGTCTTCTGGCCTTCCCGTTCATCCAGCAAGCTATGCAGGGTTCCATCTCCAACGGCTCGCTCGCTACAGTGAACGGTGCCGCTCTGAAGATGAAAGACTCCGCTGCTCTGTTCGTTACAGGTTAATCGGAATATAGTCGTAAGATTATGGCTTATTTAAGGATATCGCCCGGCATTAGTGGATTATCTGATGTCGGGCGTATTCTGTCTCCGGACGTCCATCGGGTGCCGGATGACACGAAGAATGCTGTCTTGCAGCGGGATGAACATACATGCCGCTATTGCGGTTTTGAATCCCGCAAGTATCAAGAACTCAATTACATCGGTAAAACAGGCAAGGCGGGCGGCGGCGTGGATGACTACGCAACGGCCTGCACGTTCTGCCATCAATGTTTTCATATGGAGCGCGTGGAGCGGATGCAATCCGGCGCGCTGATCTGGCTGCCCGAATTGGGGCAGGCAGCACTCCATCACATCTGCCGCGCTATTTATGTGGCGCGTATTTCCCAAGGCCCGATGGCGGACGCGGCGCGCGATGCGCTCGAAGCCCTGATGGCGCGCAAGGAAGAGGCGCATAATCGTTTGGGCACAGACAGCCCGCGAATTTTGGCGACTGTATTGCAGGATTTTTTAGAAGCGCGGGAATATAAAGACCGTCTGAGCAAGCTCAAGGGTTTTCGTATTCTGCCGCTGGATCGCCGGATTATCAAAGAAGGTGATTTGGAGTTTAACCAGTTTCCGCAAATTCTTGCTTACTGGCGTTCTAAAGACGGCCCGTTCGGTGATACACCGCCACGCCGTTGGGTGAATGTATTCTACGATATGCAAGCGAAGCTGAAATAATTTCCGTCGCTGACTTCCCAGAACAAAATTCAATATGAAACTGATTTTTATTTCGCGCGGCTTTGCTTGCGGGGAAAAGCATGTTTTTGGCAAAACTATGTTTTTAACCAGCAAGCTTTTGGTATATATTAATAATCTGCGCTTTTAGGGGTCAAAAGCAGAATCAGGGATTGTAAATGGGTATTCTCGACGGTCTTCTTAAACCAATTGTCAGGCTGATGCGTCAGCCGGTGGAATCCTTCATTCGTCTGGAAACAGCGGATGATGAATATACACTGGTCGCAGAAGATGGTTCTTTGCTCACGGTCGTTAAAGTGGACGGCGCACGGCAAATTATCGGTGACGTTGAATACAAAAAAATTCTGTCAGACTCGATTGTGAAAATCGGTACACGTTTTGACCGTCCCGGTCATGCCATGCAGATTTACTTCTCCCGTAACCCGGAGCGTAGTTTCAGCGAAATTCACAAACTGATGCGCCCGAACCGCCGCGCTTCCGTGAACATCGGTCTCGAGATTGACGATATTTTTGAAGAACGCGCGAAGAACCTCAGCAACTATCTGGCTTGGGAAGAAATTTATTTCGTACTCTGGACACGTCCGTCCGTTTTGACCAAATCCGATATGTCCCGTGAAGCCGACCGCGCCCGTAAAAAGAAATGGGTGAAGGCCGAAGATTCACAATACCCCTTCGCGGCCATCGAAGGCTTGCGTACACGCCACAGCAGTTTCTCGACCGCGACCACAACCGCGCTGAAAGAGATGGGTATTCAAGCGGCCGAGATGGAAGTGCACGATGCGCTGGCCGCTATCCGTGCCAACCTGTTGCAGGTCAGTATCGATAGTAAATGGCGCGCTGTATTGCCGGGTGATCGTATCGCCCCGCGCGCCCCGCAGAAAAAAACGGATATGTCTGAAATTCTCTGGCCGTCTTTGCGCCAGCAGCTGACCATGTCCAACGCGCGTGTGATCAATGATCACATCGTGGAAATGGGCCCTAACGTTTGGGGCGGCTGTGACATGGTACTGGGGCCTACAGAGCCTTTGCCT
>JBGTNC010000012.1:0-8920 GCA_041743265.1 Alphaproteobacteria bacterium
TTGTTGTACAACCTCTATTGATGTCGAAACTATACATAATGATCAGGCGATAGCAAGGAAAATCTTGAATTGCTGATATTTTTCAGTATGTTATACACGATACCTCAAGTCGATTTACCCCTAGCAAAAACGGCTATAAAACCGAAATGAGCATAAGCAACATCACCTACCTAGACCATAATGCGACCACCCCGATGAAGCCCGCGGTGCGTGATATCATGCTGGAAACATTGGATTTTCCGGGCAATGCTTCTGCCATTCACAAGGCCGGACGCGACGCACGCCGTAGAATCGAGGAGTCGCGCCAAAAACTGTCCACAGCCCTCAACACGGGTGCGCGTGATGTGACTGTTTTTACAAGCTCTGCCACGGAGGCCAATAACCTCGCCATACTAGGTGCAGGCATGGAGCGTGTGATTACTTCCAGCATTGAGCACCCCTCTGTCCTCAACGTGGCCGCTGCCGATAAAACCCTCTTGCCGACCCTGCCCGATGGCACGGTTGATTTGAACGCGCTGGAACACCTACTGGTGGGCCAGACGCAGCAAACGCTGATTTCGGTCATGCTGGTGAATAACGAGACAGGCGTCATCCAGCCGATCGACAAAATTGTGGCCCTCGCCCGCACACATGGCGCGCTGGTGCATACAGATGCCGTGCAGGCCTTTGGCAAAATGCCGCTGGATATCCAAAAACTGGGGGCAGACTTCATCACCCTCTCCGCGCATAAAATGGGCGGGCCGCAGGGTGTGGGCTGTCTGGTCATTGCCAATTGCGTGGCTGTCACCCCGCAAATACGCGGCGGCAATCAGGAAAAGAATTTACGCTCCGGCACCGAAAATCTGGCAGGCATTGTGGCCTTTGGCCATGCGGCCAGTTTGATTGATGTGGCGGGTTTTGAAAAACTGGGTCTCTGGCGCGATAAAATCGAAACAACGCTGAAGGCCGCAGCCCCCATGCTGAAAATTTATGGCGACACGGCCCCGCGCATTGCCAATACCAGCATGTTCGCCCTGCCCGGTGCATCGTCGGAGACACAATTGATTGCGCTGGATCTGGCGGGTATTTGCGTCAGCAATGGCTCGGCTTGTTCCAGCGGGACTGTCAAACCCTCCCACGTGCTCAAAGCCATGGGCGCCAGCGATGCAGAAGCCACAAGCTCCCTGCGCGTCAGCCTTGGCTGGAACACGACGGAAGCAGAGGTTGATCTCTTCATTGCCAAATGGCTGGAGATGTTTGCCCGCGTGAAAGATCGCCTCTAATTACAGCTGCACCCACAAGGCCGTTGCATCATCGTGGCGGCTGGATCTGGGATGATTGCGACCTTCTGCATCCGCACGCTCTACTTTTCGAATATTCTCGATCACCGCGTCCAATCCTTTGGACGCCACATCTTTAACCAACGCACGCCAGTTGGTATAAATCCCCAGTGTATCGACCGCGCGGGTAAAGCCATCGCTCATCAATAAAATCACATCATCCGGCGTGACAGCAATTTCGCCGCGCAGGGCTTCGGACACAACGCTGGCATCTTGCGCCACCGCATACCAACCAGCAGGCTTGTTCAGATGCGCAAAAACATGATGATAGGCCGACAACAATGCCGTTTTATATTCCGCGCTATCAAACCCCGCACCTGCTTTCAGCAAGGCGTTGGTGGGATCAAGCGCATTTAAACCATCCAACCGCAAATCGCTCACAACTGTTTCGTCATTCCGCGAAAGCACCAACAAGCTGCTATCACACAAGACCAGATACTCCAGTTTATCCGCCGTCTCGTTCAACCGACAGAGCGAGAGCGTGCAAAATGGACGTTCCATCATGCTGTCTTCGGCTGTCATGCCGCTTTGTGCAAAAAACTTGTGGGCAGCCGCTGTAATGGCTGCGGTCGCAAGCTCTGCCAGATCAATTTGCGGGTCTTGCGTCAACGCAGCGCGGAAATAGGCATCCAGCTGCCCCACATGCCATGCTGCTGTCAGGCCGTGTGCGGGTTCGTGCAATTGTGTGGCGCCATCCATCAGCCAGAAGGTACGGCCTGCGTATCCTGCCAAATCATCATTGGTGGCGCGTGTCGGCTTCGACGCGGTTGCATGGCGGATCAGCATGTTTTCTCCTGTTTATGCTATGAAATGGGCGGTTCACAAAAAAACACTTTGAATATAGACTATATTTCGGTAAAAAACTTTCTCTATAAAACAACCGCCCAGCAGGATATCGAAGACAATGCCTAAAATGACCTTCATCGAAAAAGACGGCACCCCGCGCGAAGTAGATGCGCCGAACGGCCTGTCCATCATGGAAATTTCGCACAAACATGGTGTGGATATTGAAGGTGCCTGCGGTGGCTGTCTGGCCTGCGCGACATGCCATGTGGTTGTTCACCCCGATTGGGCTGGCAAACTGGAAGAGAAAAAAGAAGAAGAGGAAGATATGCTGGATCTTGCCTTTGACCTGACAAAAACATCCCGCCTTGGTTGCCAGATTTTGATGAGCGATGAGCTGGACGGTATTGTGGTTGCCTTGCCCGGTGCCAAAGCACCTTGGGAAGCCTAAACCTTAGCGCGGCCCACCGTAGCGCTGTTTGAGTTTTGCAAAAGCATCCAGAAACTTGGGCGCATCGACAAGACGCGTATCAGCAACCTTCACTTCAATATAACGGATCCATTCGTTTTCCGGATCTTTCAACTGCGCTTCTTTGAAGGCCACGGCAAGTGCGCTCTTGGGTGCGCGGTCGGGGCCGTCAACATTGTTGACGCCCTGCTGTTCAATCCAAATATCCAGCCCCGCCTTGTTCATGATTTCCAATGACGGATCATTCTGCACAAAGGTAATGCCGCCCTTGGTGCGCGTCCACATGAAGGCTTCGCGTACCATATGCGTGCCAAAGGATGATAATTCGTTATTACTGTAACCGCCGAGCCATGCCGCATCGATATAGGAAAGCTCTACATCCTTGCCGCGAATTTGCCCTGTCCAATATTCATCATATCCCGGGCGGCCTGTGATGCCGTTCGACAAAGCTGTTGTCCCCATCAGATATTCACGCATGGAATCCGATACGATTTTTTTACCAGCCCCCAGCGTGCCGCGTATAGAGACCAGCAACGGGAAATGTTCATCATCCATCACTTCCGGCGCAAGACCTGCGGCCAGCAAACGTGACACGAAAAACAATTCTTCACGGCTTGTTGTAATCAGTTCAACTTTTTTAGGGTTTCTGGATATTTGCATGATAACTTTTTTGTCATTTATTATTTGGGTGCCGGTAGCGGCTTTTTCACATTCGCATTGGAATGGTGTACCACAAATTTATGGCTCATGGCCATCTGATAACCGTCAATAATCTCTTTCGGCGTGCAGCCGGGCTCGAATTCAACGGAAACATGCGGTAAATGAATGACCAGTGACTGGTTAGATTCTTCCATCATTTGTGCGAAGTTTTTGGCGGCAACGCGAATGTTAAAGGCGCCTTCGGGCGTAAATTCGATCACATGATCGTGCCCTTCTGTACCACCTTCATATCCGCCGTTTTTACTACCTGCCATGTTACTCCGTGATCAATTCTACGGGCTTTTCCGGCATGCCGGACTCCCGCGCCTTTATTATATCAAAGGATACTTGAACAAACGGTTAAGATGGCGTTGAAAGGCTTTATATATTTTAAATCAAGACCTTAAAAGACCTGTTGGCGGTGCATTTGTACCGGCGGCACTTGAAAAGCATCGCGCGCAAAATCATGCACATTGTTATAAATTTTACAGCCCGTGGCCTGCATCTCTACTTCCGGCACGCGGTGCAAATCATCACGCACCCACACGTAACCAACGCCTGCGGCCTGTGCGGATTTAAAATCCCGCATTGAATCGCCCACCACCAGAATTTCTTCGGGCTTCAGTGTGTATTCGGCCATAATTTCATGGATCATCGCAGGGCTTGGTTTCGCGCGCGCACTTTCCGGCTCTCCCGGTGTGTTCCATGCCAGATAGAATTTTTCGATACGTGCATCTTTGCCCAAGAGCTTGTTCATGTGCTCGTGAATGGCATTCACGTCATCAACAGATACAAGACCTTTACCAACACAGTTCTGCTGCGTAAAAACAAACGGCTTCACGCCTTTTTGCCGCAACAAAGCCATGGCAGGCTTGACGGCTGGAAATAGCTTTAATTCTGCAGGGGTAAGAACATAACCATCCGTTTTATCCCCCGGTTGCTGGCCATCGCGCAAAATTTGTGTGGTGGCGTTAAGTGTGGCATCCCGGTCGAATATTACGGCTTTGATCACTGTTCTTCCTTCATTGCTTCGGCCACCTGTTTGCAAAATTCGTGATAGGCGGCGATAATTTCTTTCACTGGCGTGTCTTTTGGCACTTCCATGGTGAAATCGGGGAAATGTACTTCGCAATCCATATCGTACTCTTCCATCATATTGACGATGGAGGCCGCAACACCTTCAATCGGTGCATCTGCTTCCGGCGTAAACTCGAGAATATCTTCTTGGGCCATGGGCCATCTCCTCGCCCGTCTGGGGCGCAAAATACATTGTTATCAGGCATCTAAGCATAAAATACGGGGAAAAACCACCCTCGGCGCACATAAAATATGAAAAATACTTGATTTTTCAGCGCCAAAACGTATATTCACAGCGTTATAAACGCCCAATAGGTAGCCGGCCCAGATGAATGCATTAGGATTTGATAAAGACCCCAAAGACACCCGTGTTGTCGTCGCCATGTCCGGCGGCGTCGATAGCTCTGTCACGGCTGCCCTTTTGCATGAACAAGGCTTTCAGGTTGTAGGGATTACCCTGCAGCTTTACGACCACGGCGAAGCGCTCGCCAAAAAAGGCGCCTGCTGTGCAGGGCAAGATATTTACGACGCCAAGCGCGTGTCCGAAACCATGGGGTTCGAGCATTACGTGCTGAATTACCAAAGCAAGTTTCAAGACGGCGTGATCGAAGATTTTGTCGACAGCTATCTGCGCGGCGAAACGCCCATCCCTTGCGTTAAATGCAACCAGAATGTGAAATTCAAAGATCTGCTGGCAACCGCGCGTGATCTGGGTGCGGATTGCATGGCAACAGGCCATTACATCCAGCGTGTTGTGAATGCCGCAGGCAAAGCCGAATTGCACCGCGCCGTAGATCCTTCTAAAGATCAAAGCTATTTCTTGTTTGCAACCACGCAAGAGCAGCTTGATTTTCTGCGCTTCCCGCTGGGTGGCTGGACCAAAGACATCACCCGTGGCCATGCCGAGCGTTTCGGCCTGAACGTCGCGGATAAGCCAGATAGTCAGGATATTTGTTTTGTGCCCAACGGGTCTTACGCCCGCGTGGTAGAAAAATTCCGCCCGGGCTCCATGAAGCCCGGCAACATTGTGCATATCGATGGTCGCGTTTTGGGCGAGCATAACGGCATCATCAATTACACCGTCGGTCAACGCCGTGGCCTTGGCATTGGTGGTGGTTATACCGAGAACAACACGCCGTTGTTTGTGGTTGGTTTGCGCCCCGATAAAAATCAGGTTCTGGTCGGCCCCTACGAAGCCTTGGGCCGTGACACAGTTTTTATCAAAGAAGGCAACTGGCTGACGGACATTCCCGAAGGCGGTATTGAGTGCGAGGTAAAGTTACGCTCCGCACAAGCCCCCATGCCTGCCATCATCTACCCCGATCATGTGGCCCTGAAAGCATCCGCCTTTGGTATTGCCGCAGGCCAAGCCTGTGTTGCCTATATCGGCAACCATGTACTGGGCGGCGGCTGGATTACGGGCGCCGAAAACCGCAGCCTGACCGTTGCGGCCTAAACTTTTCTTACCTGCATTTCTTGTGGGATTTATCTAGAACGGATACCACCATGCAAACGCATTCGCGCCCATTTTTTATGTTCATATTAATACTGGGCAGCCTGACCGCCGTTGGCCCGTTGTCCATCGATATGTACCTACCCGCCTTCCCCGCCATGGCGGAATCGCTGGGTGTGGCGCAAGGGCGCATTGAACTTTCACTCGCAGCTTTCTTTGCAGGTCTTTCCATCGGCCAGCTTATTTACGGCCCCGTGTCGGATCGCTTTGGCCGCAAGAAGCCGCTGTATTTCGGGCTGGCCCTTTATACGCTCGCATCCGTTGCCTGTGCGCTGGCGGCCAGCAGTGACCAGTTGATTTTATTCAGACTGTTTCAAGCACTGGGCGGCTGTGCCGGTATTGTCGTATCACGCGCCATGGTGCGGGATTTGTTTGATCACCGTGAATCTGCGCAAGTGTTCTCTATGCTCATGCTCGTCATGGGGGTTGCCCCTATTCTGGCGCCGCTGGCAGGTGGATATATTCTCATCTTCTTTGGCTGGCGCGCTATTTTCTGGACGCTTGCCGCTTGCAGTATTCTGATGGCCGTCATCATCGCCCTGCGCCTACCGGAAACACGCCAGCCGGATGAAACGGTTAAATTCAGCCGTATCTTTCAAACCTATCTTGATATTCTGCGTCACCGTACATTTCTGGGTTATACGTTGGTGGGCGCTTTTGCACAGGCGGGACTTTTCAGCTACATCACTGGCTCTTCTTTTGTTTTTATCGAATACTTTCACATTCCGGCAGAACATTTCGGCTGGTTCTTTGGCGTGAACGCGCTGGGTCTGATCGGCATGTCGCAGATCAACGCATGGCTTTTGCGCAAAGACAAACAAACCCCAGACCAGTTGATGCAAAAAGCCCTCATCGGCCTTGGCGTCTTTGGCAGCTGCATGGCCTTTACCGTTTTCATGCAATAGGGCCTTTGGGGCATGATGCTGCCGCTGTTTGGTTTTATGTCGATGATGGGAATTATTTTTCCAAACGCCACCGCCGGCGCGTTGGAGCATCAGAAGCAACGCGCAGGCGCTGCCTCCGCACTTGCCGGCACCATCCAGTTCTCCCTCTCGGCTATGGTGGCTGGCAGCCTGAGCATGATGCACGCCACGACCCCCTTGCCGATGGCCATCATACTGGCCCTGTGCGGAATCACGGCCCTGACCCTGTTCATGCGCATGAAAAACTACCGCCCCGCCGATATGGCCGATACCCCCTGCGCCAGCGGCACCTGAGCCACAAAGCGCCCCTACAGCGGCCCAATGCCCCCGCCCACCGCCAGAAGCACCCGCGAAATACGGCGAAAATTCAATATTTTACAAGATGTCACCGTCAGGCTTGACAGATGCCCCCCGTATTGGCATATAAAAGATCAATTTTCCCTGTGGCGGGGTAGCTCAGCGGTAGAGCAGAGGAATCATAATCCTTTGGTCGGGGGTTCAAATCCCTCTCTCGCTACCATCCTTACCTAAATTACTGATATAGCTTAGGAAATTGCACAAAAACACGGTGTAACCGCAAGGTGAAACCTGCAATGCTCAATCCAAGCTATCTCATCAAATCGCGCCACGGTATTTTCTATTTCCGCTACCCTATCGGAAACAAGCGCGTCAGCATATCCCTTAAAACCAGATGCCCCAAGGAAGCCTTGAGACTAGCAAAGGCTCTTGAGTATCATAGTGCCAACCTTATTACTGGATTGGACTGGAAACGCATGGAACACGCTGAAATCATGACTCTGCTAAAAGACTTTTATGCCACCAAATTAGAACAGGCAAAAAAGCGCATAGATGCAGAAGGCCAAATGTCAAAAACACGCCTCCAGAACATTCAGCAAATGCTGGCAGATGAACATGAATTGATAGATGGCGATAGCAATGACCTTGCCGAATTAGTGGGTGGAGAGTGGGAAGACCCAGAATATAATCCCGTAAAAGAAGACCTGCAAAAAATCATGGAGCATCATGGCCTCTCCTTTACAGAGGACAGCAAAGAATACGCCATGATGAAAAATGCCCGTAAATATGTACGCAGAAACTTTTTTACCGATTTACTTTCTTATAACGCGCGTGTCATGGATTTCAGCTTGCTGGACACAGCCGGCAAACAGAGCAAAAAATCCCTCACAATAAAACCAGAACACAGACTGGACAACATCATTGAGAAATACACAAATGAAATCAAAAGTGGCTTAAAGCCCAAAAGCTATGCCGAACAATATGAATGTTTACAGTATCTGATACAATGGCTTGGTGATGAATGCCAAATCACGATGGTGGACTATGCGAAAGCACGGGAGGCAAAAGAGCTTCTCATGGCTACACCTATCCATAGAAACAAACTACCATCAACCAAAGACCGTTCCCTTTTAGATCAAGTCGAAATTGCCAAGGCAGAAAATCTGCCCACATTAAGCAATACATCCATTAACAAATACCTTGGGTATTTTAACGGCCTTTTCACTTGGGCAAAACAAAACCATTACATAGAAACAAACCCGTTTGAAGGCATCAAAGTAAAAGGCGAGAAAAAGAAGAACAATCGCCGCCAACTGTTTGACAAAGGCGAAATTGAGAAGATTCTAACGAGCCTTGAAGACACAACCTTGACCAAAAATAAAGCAAACTATTGGGCTGGCCTTATCGCAGTCTATACAGGGGCAAGACGGAACGAAATCGCCGCCCTACTCCCCGATGACGTTAAGCAAGACCCAAATACAGGCATTTGGTACTTTAATATAACTGACGATCAAGCAGAGGGAAAAGAGCTAAAATCAGATGCGGCAAAACGGATTGTTCCCGTACATTCACACTTACTAGAAAAAGGCTTCCTCGACTTTGTAAAAGAAAGCCGCAAATTGAAACCCAAGATCAAACACCCGAACGGACTAGAGCCGAGACTGCTTTATAACCTGACCTATACCGAGCAAGAAAAATGGGGTCGAAAACTTGGCCACTGGTTCAACAATAAGTACCTACCCGCCATTGGCCTTAAGGAGCAGAAAAAGAGCCTGCACAGTCTGCGCCATAGCTTCATCACATTCCTAAGCGCGGCTGGTGTAGAGGGAGCAAACATCAA
>JBGTNC010000013.1:0-2668 GCA_041743265.1 Alphaproteobacteria bacterium
GCAAAATGTCATGACAAATGACATCGAGAAAGTTTCGCAAGATAGCCTTGTCTATAGTTGCCTGCTGACGCCGCAAGGCCAGTTTCTGCATGATTTTTTTGTGCTGCAAGATCCGGTGCAGGAGGATTGTTTTATTGTGGATATGGGCAAACCCCAGATAGAAGATTTTTTAAAGCGCCTGACAATCTTTAAACTCCGCGCCAAAGTATCACTGGAAACGTTAGCCGATGATGATTTGCGCGTTTATGCCGTGCAGCAAGGTGGCTTGAACGATCCGCGTCTGCCAGCCCTTGGGCAACGGCTTTATACGCAAACAGCGCCAGAAGGTGCCTCAGCGGAACTAGCCAACTATCACGCTTTCCGCATTACGTGCGGTGTGCCGGATGGCAGTTATAGCGCATTACAACAGCGTGATTTTATTTCTGACCTGAACCTTGATCATCTTTATGCCGTGGCATGGGACAAGGGATGTTTTATCGGACAAGAAGTCGCCGCGCGTATGTATCACCGTGGCCTTGCCAAAAAACGCATGATGGTGATCACGGGCACAGCGCTTGCTGCCGGCCAGAACATTACACGCGATGGCCGCGTCATGGGAGAAGTACGTGATGTTGCGTCATCTGCGACTCAGGCACTGGCCCTCATACGGCTGGATGCCGTGGCGGAGGACATTTCGCTCGAAACGGAAACGGGGACGATAACATCTGCTAACATACCGAAATATATAGATATTTCTAAATCCTGATATAAAAGGTGCTTAAATTATTAACCATAATGAGCATATAATTTAAAGCATAGGGATTACAGGGGCGGGGTATGGTGCACACTTCCAAGGATAAGAACCACCCGAAAAGTAAGGGAAACGAGCAAGATGCGCTCGACAAACTTTCTCTGTCAATGATCCCGCTGTCCAGTACAGCCCTCCGCAATGCCCGACTGATCAAGAACAACCGGATGGAAACAACGGTTGAACTGCACCATGATCCGGTCACAGGCAGTTTACAAATTCAGCCAGAAGATATTGCCGATACCTTTGCGGGCAATGTCCGCGATCAGGCCATTATCCGCGCACTGGCCGCATTGAATAGTTACGATGTCTATTCATTACGTACCAGCTTGAAAAAGATTGGCGTTGAAGTCGAAGATTCAAAAAAACTGGATCTAACGGACGAGATGAAAGAAACACTGCATCATTACATGATGGCCTTCACGCGGCCCTTGGTTGACCGTATTTTTGGATTACAGGAAGACGAAGAAAATGGCGTTGCTGCGCCGCTTGAATCACAATTGGATATCAGCACGCTGCTGAATGACCCGGATGTCGCGCGTGCGCGTAATAACCTGACGTTGATGGCGCAAAAGACGGGGATTCCGCTTGAAGAAATCCCGCGTTTTCTGGCGGCTTATAGTGATGTGTTTTTGTCCGTTGCCTATTACCGGCACAGCTTCGAAAGTCTTGGCGAAGAAATTGAACGTTTCTTGACGTGGATACATGAATTGCAACAGGTGAGGGATGTTAAATCATCGCCGCGCACTGTGACGAGTTGCAAGCGAACAGAAGAAACTGTGCGGCAATTAACCATCTCTGTGCGTGAACGTATGAGCCAGTTTAACAAAGCGTTTCATATGTTCTGGAACGACATCAACAAAGAATCTTTTGTGCTGTTGCAAAAGCAAGTGGAAGAAAACCACGATGGTATGGGGGCCGTGCTTTGCGGTTTGCTCGTCAAAATCCGTACGTGGTCTTATGAATTTCCCGACAACGCTGTCGGCGGCCCGATGAAACGTGCAACCTTTGTCATGACCGAGATTGAGCCAGGGCTTGATAAGTTGAAAGACCTTGAAAACCTTGCACGGCGCGGACTTGGCCTGCCACCAATCGCCTAATTCAATTCCATAATCTAGGCTGCAGTTTTTTGTGCACTGCAACAGTGGACGAATCGCGCCTGCTGCGTGTATGACTAAAAGAAACACTTGGTAATTGGTGGCGCGGATCATGATTTTCAACGACATTATTAACTGGCTGGCTTTTGTATGGTTTGTGACCTGCTGGCTGGGCTATACGCTCTATGCGCGCCGCGCGGCCAGTAGCAAGGCCTGCTTGGCTGCCCTGATCTATAATTACCGCATCGACTGGATCAAAGCTTTGTTGCGGCATGACAACCGCATCTCGGATCTAGCTCTACTGGGTAACCTGATGCAGATGGTCAACTTCATGGCGACCACAAATATTTTTGTGCTGGCCGGTGCGGTCACGGTTCTTTACTCATCCGACAGCGTGCTGGCCCTCATCGAAGGTCACGCTTTCGTCTCGCAGACAACGCTGGAGCAAGTGCAGTTCAAGCTGCTCGTTCTGGTCATGATTTTTGTTTACGCCTTTTTCCGCTTCACATGGGCGCTACGTCAACATACGTTTTGCTCCATCATGATCGGCGCTGCACCACAAGTGCCACCGGGGCGTGATTTGACAGTAGATGAAGAACAATTCGCCCTGCAAGTCGCCAAAGTATCTGACCGTGCCGCGCATGAATTCAATTATGGGCTGCGCTCTTACTACTTCGCTTTTTCATTGCTGGCATGGTTTATCAGCCCGTGGCTGTTTATACCTGCGTGTACGCTGGTTGTGGTTGTTTTATACTTGCGTGAGTTCCGATCCCAGACGCTCAGC
>JBGTNC010000014.1:0-10602 GCA_041743265.1 Alphaproteobacteria bacterium
CTCGCCAAAAATCTTTTTCTGACGCCAGAGAAAACCATCCGCCGCAAAGTACAAGAAGCGCTGCTGGCGCTGGTGATTGACTGGCGGCATGGCAAGGATGAAATTCTGGCAGCTTACCTCAACCGTGTTTATTACGGCGCAGGTGCTTACGGGATTGATGCAGCATCGCGCACCTATTTTGACAAAAAAGCCAATGAGCTGACCTTGTGGGAAAGTGCTGTGCTGGCGGGTCTTTTGAAGGCACCGTCGCGTTTCTCCCCTGCCGTCAATCCCAAGCTGGCCGAAGACCGCGCCAAAACCGTGATCGCCGCTATGGCAGATGCGGGTTATATTGATGACAGTCAGAAGGCCGAAGAATTAAAACGCGGTAAAGTCCAATTGCCGGGCGGCAGGTCTGCGGGTGATTTGCGCCGCTACTTTGCAGACTGGATTATCAACCAAATTGACAGTTTCATCACGAATAACGACCGTGACCTGACTGTGCGCACAACGTTTGATGTAAACTTCCAGCGCCTTGCAGAAGAAAAACTCGCAGCAAAACTGGCAACTCTGCCCGAGGGTGAAAATGATGTGCAGGCCGCTGTTGTCACCTTGGCAAAAGACGGCGCTGTGCTCGCTATGATCGGCGGGACGGATTACACCGAAAGCCAGTTTAACCGCGCCACACAGGCCATGCGCCAACCGGGCTCCGCCTTTAAGCCGGCGGTTTTTCTGGCCGCCTTGGAAATGGGTTATAGCGCGGATGATCTGATCGAAGATGCGCCTATTACCACAGGCAAGTATCATCCCAAAAACTACGATAACAAATACCACGGTCAGGTTACCTTGGCAGATGCGCTGGCTTTGTCGCTCAATACAGCCACGATCCGTTTGCTGGAGCAAACAGGTACCGCGCGTTTGATTGATGTTGCCAAGCGTTTGGGCTTTACCCAAAAACTGCGGCCAGAGCTTGCCAGCGGTCTGGGTGCCAGCGAAACAACGCTCATGGAGCTTGCCAATGCCTATGGTGTGATTGCCAATGGCGGCTATGCCATTTGGCCTTATGCTGTGTTGTCGATTAAAGATACCAACGGTAACGTGCTGTATAATTACACGCCCGCCAATATCCCCCGCCTGTTTGCCCTGCGTGATATGGCGGCGCTTGACCAAATGCTGGTGCAGGTTGTGGCGCGTGGTACAGGACAAGCTGCGCAATTATCACAGGGCCATGTGGCGGGTAAAACAGGCACATCGCAAAACTACCGCGATGCTTGGTTTATTGGCTATACCGATAAGCTGGTCACAGGCGTGTGGCTCGGTAAAGATGATAGCAGCGCGATGGAACGTGTGTCCGGCGGCGGTTATCCTGCCCGTATCTGGCATGATTATATGCAAGCTGCATTGGATGTACCTGTGCCTGTTTTCTCGCCAAAGCTACAACGCTCCAGCGCCAGTTCCGGTGGGGATGGTTTTTCAAATATGCTGCAACGGCTGTTTAGCACAGATTCATCGCCCGCCCCGCAGCAGCGCAATAACAATGACAATGGGCTTTTTGATAACTTCAAGCCCAACGACAACGCGCCCAGCTATAACCGCTAATAATAAGCAGGTTTAATCAGGCATCACGTCTTCGCGTGCGGGCACATGGGCGCGGGCAAGTTCGTCCACACGTTCGTTTTCAGCATGTCCTGCATGGCCTTTGACCCAAACCCATTCGATGGTGTGGCGCGTGGTTTGGGCGTCAATTAATTCCCACAGGTCTTGGTTTTTAACGGGCTTTTTATCAGCTGTTTTCCAACCTTTGCGTTTCCAGTTATCGATATATTTGGTGATGCCGTCCATCACATACTTGCTGTCGGTATAAAGTGTGACGTGGCAGGGGTCTTTAATAGCCGCAAGCCCTTCGATGACGGCGGTCATTTCCATGCGGTTGTTGGTGGTGTCTGTGGCACCGCCGCCCAGTTCTTTTTCATGGCCGTTATAGCGCAATAAAGCACCCCAACCACCAGGGCCGGGGTTGCCGCTACAAGCGCCATCGGTATAAAGGGATACTTTCTTCAAGGCGCAAAACCATAAGCTGAAACATCTGTCACATCTTTGTGAAAGCGCAAGATGCGGATATGTTCGCGTGGGTCTTTGGGTGTGACAACAGCGCCTTTTGCCGGATTAAACCAGTCATAAAGACGTGTGGCGATAATACGCAAGGCCCCCGCACGGCCCATAAACGGCAGGGCTTTAATCTCGGCGGCACTTAACGGGCGCACAGCGTGGTAGGCATTAAGTAATGCGGCGGATTTCTCTGTATCCAACGTGCCCGCTTTATCAAAGCACCATGGGTTGAGTGTCAGCATGAGGTCATAGACAAAAATATCTGTGCAGGCGAAATAGAAATCAATCACGCCCGATATGCTTTGCGGTGTTTCAAAAAATACATTGTCCGGAAACAGATCGGCATGGATGGCGCCACGTGGCAAGCTGCGTGGCCAGTTTTTTTCCAGCGCGTCCATTTCTGTATCTAGAAACTGGTAGAGGTCTTCTTCCAGCGTATCGGCTTCTATGGCGGTCGCATGAACCAAACTGCGCCATGCGGGCAGGGCCATGGTGTTGTGCCTTTTGATGCGAAAATCCGCCACGGCATTGTGCATTTTGGCCAAGGTATCGCCAATGGCGCGGCAATGGTCCACCGTAATGCCGGTTTTGGGCCAGCCGCCATCCAGAAAGCTTGTGATAATCGCAGGCTTGTTTTTGATGGTGATGACCCGTGCCCCATCTGGCGCGGTGGCAGCAACAGGGCATGGAATGCCTGCTGTTTGCAAATGCGCCATGAAGGATAAGTAGAACGGCAGCTCTTCCGGATTCACGCGTTTTTCAAACAAGGTCAGGATATACCGGCCGCGATCTGTGGTGATGCGGTAGTTGGTATTTTCCACCCCTTCTTGTATGCCCTCGTACCCGCTGAGGGTACCAAGGTCAAAACGGGCGAGACAATCGTGCAGGTCTTCTTCGGTAATGTGGGTATAGACAGCCATAATGCGCAAAAGATTAGGGCCAAAACGTGGAAATGTCCATGCGTTTTGGCCCTGAATGTTGTGTGGGTCCGAAGCGTGCCGCGATTTACGGGTGCGGGTGGCTGCCCGGCGCCTTGGGTGTTGGCGGCTTGGTGCCACAGATACGCAAAGGCGTGAAGGGGAAGCTACGGGTATGACCGTTCAGGACAGTCACTTTGCCGTTTTCAGCAATGCGTGCTGGATCTTGCAGCAGGCTTTTCTTTTCGACCACATCCAGCTGACCATCTTCATCCGAGAAGTTGATGTGGATGCGTTTGTCATGCGGGTTGGTGGATTGTACATGCACGGCAGGTGTCGTGCCATGTGTGCCGATTGTAAAACCGTAGGCGCTGTTGAGCTTTTCGATTTCATACATCAATTCGGCCACAGCGACCTTGCGTGTATAAGGGTCCGGGTTGAAAGGCTGGTCACCCGCACGGATGACAGCGTCTTTCAATTGCGTAGACCATGCCTTGAAATCGGGATGGCTGGCCGGCGGTGTATCGTCCTTGGCTTCAAAGGAAACGAGATAACCAAGTCCGTTGTCGATATGCGCGCTCGCAACTTCAATTGCGAGGCAATATGTTTTCGCCATAACAGTCCTTTCGTATTTGTGTCGTTCAGACCCTCTATCTTCTAAACACACCGTTTTTAAAAACGTATAAACGAATGACGTGTAACCAGTCCTTATGAAATTCATCCTCACTATAGGCAGGCCTTACGCAAAAGCAAGATTTTATTTGCTGCGTAATTTCAGTTAGTTAAAGAAAGAATAGTTAAGTTGCGAGAATGCGGGGGATTTTGAAAACAATATTTTCTTCAGCAACAACAGCGGTTTCTACCGTCACATCAAAATGCTGCCGCGCAGCATCGATCATGCTTTGCACAAGCACTTCCGGTGCCGATGCGCCAGCGGTGAGGCCCATTGTTTGCATGGTGCCAACAAGCTCTGGCCATTGAATATCATCAGGGTGGTCTGCCAGCAGCGCTTTTTTTGCGCCATAGGCTTTGGCAACTTCAACAAGGCGGTTGGAGTTGGAAGAATTTTTTGATCCCACCACAATCACAACATCTGCACGTGGTGCAATGTCTTTGATTGCCAATTGGCGGTTGGTGGTAGCGTAGCAAATATCTTCTTTTTTAGGTGATGCGATCTGCGGAAATTTTTCTTGCAGCGCGCTTACAATACCTGCGGTGTCATCAACCGATAATGTGGTTTGTGTGACATAGGCGAGCGGCTCGTCAGATTTAATCATGAGCAGCTCAACATCTTCGATGCTTTCGACAAGCGTGACGCTGCCCTTTGGCAATTGCCCCATCGTGCCGATGACTTCCGGATGGCCCGCATGGCCGATCAATAAAATGTGATGGCCGTTGCGGTGATGCAATTCTGCTTCGCGGTGCACTTTGCTGACCAGCGGACACGTCGCATCAATAAAAATCATGTTACGGCGTTGTGCTTCGGCGGGGACAGATTTCGGCACGCCGTGTGCCGAGAAAATAACCGGCGCATCTTCGGGCACTTCATCCAGCTCTTTGACGAAAATCGCGCCCTTGGCACGCAGGTCTTCCAGCACGTGTTTGTTGTGCACAATTTCGTGGCGGACATAGACAGGCGCGCCGAATTTCTCCAGCGATTTTTCGACAATTTCTATCGCACGCTCCACCCCTGCGCAAAAGCCGCGCGGCTGGGCCAGTAAAATTGTCAGCTTCGGTTTTGTCTCTGTCTCGGTCATGGCCTGAATATAGGCGGCGGACGGGCTTGAGTCGAGCCTCCCGAGGGAGTATTCTTGGGGCCCAGATTCAATAAAAACGGGAAACCCCGATGATGACATCCTCACGCTCCTTTTCTTTGCTGGCGACATGCGCGCTGGTTGTTGGCCTGTCCGGCTGTGCCGTTTTTGCCAAGCCGGATGATACGGTGCGCTGTCCCGATACGGGCCTAATTCAAGACGCCGCCATCATGACCGTTTTTGCCGAAGACGGCCCAAAAACCCATGAAAACGTGGTGATGCAGGGCAAACTGGCCAATTACGGCGGCGGTTGTACCTTCAAGAACGGCATGGTCGAATTTGTGCTGGAGCTGGACGTGGCCGCAGCACAGGGCCCCAAGGGCAAAACGCTGAAGCGCGGCGACTTCCCATATTTCGTAGCGGTGTTGGGCCCGCAGGAGGAAGTCTTGCAAAGACAGTCCTTTTCTACTACGGTTCCTTTCGATAATGTCGCGCCAGCAGCCCCTGTGGATGCTTCGCGTACAACCGCAGTGCGCCCCGGTAAATCGGGTGTGATGATTGAACAACATCACCTGCGCCTGCCTGCTGAGAGCAAGGACAGCCTGCGCGATCAGAAAGTTGTGATTGGTTTCGAATTAACGCCAGAGCAATTGGCCTTTAACCGTGACCAGCCGGTAAAAAAGAAATAAACACCGAACGAAATAAATAAACGAACGACAGGAAAAACACATGAGCTTCGACGTTAAATCTTTCTGGCAGGCTGAATTTTCCGAACATGCCGAAACCATGCAAAAAACGCAGACCCAATTACAGGGCGCGTTTGAAAAGATGCTGGAAAAATGTGCAGAAACGATCCAAAACGGCGGTAAAATACTGTTTTTCGGCAATGGCGGCAGTGCTGCAGATGCACAGCATCTGGCAACAGAACTGACGGTTCGCTACAAAAAAGACCGCGCCCCGATTGCAGCGATTGCATTGACGACAGATACCTCCACCCTCTCCGCCATTGGTAATGATTTTGGTTTTGAACATCTTTTCTCCCGCCAAGTACAGGCATTGGGCCGCAAGGGTGATCTGGCCATTGGCATTTCCACATCGGGCAATAGCGCGAATGTTTTGAAAGCGCTGGAAGACTGCCGCAATATGGGCATTACCACCGTGGGCTTTACGGGCGAAGCTGGCGGCAAAATGCCCCCTCTTTGCGATATTTTGCTGAACGTACCTTGCAAAACCACGGCACGCATTCAAGAAATGCATATCATGCTGGGCCAAATGCTGTGCGGGGCGCTGGAATTGCGTCTGGGCCTTTTGTCGGCTGAAAGTGCCGCTGCTTAAAATACACCGAGGATAGGTTATGACAAAATCTAAAGCCGAAGACCTGAGTTTTGAAGCAGCCCTGACCGAACTTGAGAAAATTGTTCGTCAGCTTGAAGGCGGCGGTGCCGACCTCAGTACCTCGATCGAGGCCTATGAACGCGGCATGGCCCTTAAGAAACTTTGCGAAACCAAGCTGAAAGAAGCACAGGGCCGCATTGAAAAGATCACGTTGGCAGCTGATGGCAGTGCCAAAGCCGAAGCCTTCAGCCTGGGTGATGCAGGTTAATCAACCCCGCTACCTGTCCACCTTAAATTTTACAGATGTGCAAGTAAAACGCCGCTTTGGCGTGTTTTTGCGTTGATGATGTAATGATTTCATTTATTTAAGTGGCTGTGTGCGGTATAAAAGAATACCGTCAACCGAACCACCAAGACAGGATTTACCAGCATGGCACCATCACCAAGAGAGGCGTCACCCAAACTCCAGCAAGCGATGGAAGATTGCCGCGAGCGTGTGAACAAAACCATGTCGAGCCTCTTGCCGCAAACCGATCTGGTCGAAGCCACATTGTTTGATGCGATGCGCTATGCCGCCTTGGGTGGTGGTAAACGTTTGCGTCCTTTCATGGTTTTAGAAGGTGCGCGCGTATTTGGTGTAGATCAAGGCCGCGCCCGTCGTGTGGCAGCAGCTGCTGAATTCGTACATTGCTATTCACTTGTGCATGACGATTTGCCTGCGATGGATGATTCCGATACCCGCCGTGGCAAACCGGCCCTGCATAAAAAATATGATGACGCGACAGCCATTCTGGCGGGTGATGCCCTGCTGACGCTGGCGTTTGAAATTTTGTCGGATCCCGAAACGCACGAAGATCCGCGTGTACGCATTGAACTTGTCGCCAATCTGGCGGGTGCTATCGGCATGCACGGTATGGTCGGTGGCCAGATGCTGGATTTGATCGGCGAAAAACAGGAATTTGATGTGGGCACCATCAGCCGCCTACAGCGCATGAAAACAGGCAAGCTGATCGCTTTCTGTTGCGAAGCTGGTGCGATCCTTGGCAAGGCCAATCCGGCGCATCGCCAGTCTTTGCGCAACTACGCGCATGATCTGGGCCTTGCTTTTCAGGTGACAGATGATTTGCTGGACGTTGAAAGCACCGCAGAAGAAATCGGCAAACCCGTGAACCAAGACGGTAAAAAAGCAACCTTCGTGACCGCCATGGGCCAAGAGCAAGCCCGTTCCCGTGCGGAAATGTTGGTGGAACAATCCATTTCCCACCTGCGTGTTTTTGACGGTGGCCGTGTCGATCTTTTGAAAGATCTGGCCTATTACGTGCTGGAGCGCCGCGTTTAAAGACATGCGTTTATACAGCTCGTTTTTCTGTGGGCTTGTCTTATTATTCTGCATGATACCGGATGTTGCAAAGGCGCATCTAAACTTGGCTGTGCCTCAATCGGGTATCGAAAGAGTTCTTGGGGGTAAAAGCGCCTCAATGACGGTGATGGTTTTTTTATCGCTCTCAGATTCGGCAAGTGCGCATTTTTATCTCAATGTACTTCCTGTTCTTAAAACGGAATTGATTGATACCGGGCAAATGCGCCTAGTTTTTATGATCTTTCCGCAAGACTTTTTGGGTACGAAAGCGGCCAAAATTGCATTGGGTATGCAAAAGGATGATTATTTTCCATTCTTGGATCTCGTTTTTACGCATCAAAATACATGGGTAGATCTACCTTTTCCGCAGGCACGAAAACTTATTGAAAAATACGCGCGGCGAGCAGGCTTAGGACGTGGATATTTTGATGAGTACTGGGATTATAATACGCCCCTGACAAGCCGTGTATCGAGCTATCGTGAACGGGCGATGGTTGAATTTGGTTTTTCTACTACGCCATCTTTTGTGTTTATCGACAATCACAATGATGACGCTCAGCACGAAAAATACCCCGCTTTCGAAAAGATTATCGCGGAACATCCTTATACGCCTTCTGTAGAAAAATAGTGTTAGGCTGCGCGTATATCGTTAAAAAACTTATCAACCTTTTGTTTAAGGCTTTCGGATTCGCGCGATAATTCGCGTGCGGCGGAAAGTACCTGTGCCGATGCTGTGCCCGTGCGCAGGGCGGCGGTGTTCACATGCAAAATATTCTCCGATACATCGCGCGACCCTTTGGCAGCCAGCCCCACGCTTTGTGCAATTTCACCTGTGGCAGCCGTTTGTTCTTCGACAGCGGCCGCAATGGTGGTGGTTGAATTGTTGATAGAACTGATCGTTTTTAACATACCCCGAATGGCATCAACAGCGCTTGTGGCACTTTGCTGCATCGCGCTCACTTGTGCTGCGATATCATCCGTGGCATGGGCTGTTTGACCGGCCAGTGATTTCACTTCGGCAGCCACCACGGCAAAACCTTTGCCCGCATCCCCCGCACGCGCGGCTTCAATCGTGGCGTTCAGGGCTAGCAGGTTTGTTTGCTCGGCAATGGCTGAAATCAGTTTTACAATGTCACCAATTTTTTGTGCGGCGTTATCTAGCGATGTAACAATAATATCTGTTTCCCGCGCTTGTAGGACGGCGGTATTGACAATACCGGTTGCCCGTACCACCTGCCTTGAAATTTCAGAAAGAGAGGCAGAAATTTCTTCGGCGGCGGCCGCCACCGTGCCCACATTCATCGACGTTTCTTGTGCGGCTGTCTGTGTTGTATTGGCCTGACGGTTTGTTTCGCTGGCAACCTGGCTCATCTCGCCTGCTGTGCTTTCCAGCTCTGTTGCGGCGCTGGATACGGTTTTTAAAACACTGGATACGGAGGTATTAAATCCACCGAGCAGCTTTTCAATTTCTTGTGCGCGGCGTTCTTTGTCGTGCGACAGTCTGCGGGCTTCAAGGCTGTTGCGCCTGAATACGTCTAGCGCCACTGCCATATGGCCGATTTCATCCGTGCGCGCTCTATCAGGTACGACAGTATCTAACTGTCCTTCGGACATTTGTGTCATCAACTGCGTTAGCCGTTGTATCGGTTGGCTGACCGTTTTGGATACACTAAAGCCGGCCATCAGTGCGATCAAGACAATGCCGCCCACTGCCACCAGCAGTGATACATGCGTGGATTGTACGGCATCAGACATCCGCTGCGTGGTAGAGGAAAGCAGCTGCAATTGTTCAGCCTCAATCGCCACCGTGATCCCTCTGTAGGTGTCTATGTCTGTTTCAAAATTGTTGTGATAGAGGGCAAGGGCTTGGGTTTTGTTCTTGGCTACATTGGCGGCAGTGATCGTATGGAAGTTTTTTTCAAGCCTGTCCCAGACAGCTGCTGTTTGTTCATGCCGCGAGAGGTTTGCGCTGCTGCGCGTGCGGGTCAGAAATTCTTTTTCAAGCCGTGCGTAATCGCGCATAATCTGGTCCGCGCTTTGTCGCGCAATTTCCGTGTCCTTCTCGTTCGTGCTCAAAAGATTATGCCCGGCAAGGCCATAGAGGCGTTCTGACAGGGCCTGCATATCGGCCAGCGCGTGGATGGCCACATATTGCCTGTCGCGTATATCAGTGGCCATGGCATCCACCTTGTTGCCGTTATGCATGACGAAAGCCAGCAGGGGGATGGTCACAAGAATAATCATGCCGAAAGACAGCGCAAGGCGGGCGGAGATGGTCATGCGGGGCATCAGGTGCATTGGATAAACCTCTTCTGAAAGCCGTCGGCAAGCAGCTGCCTGACCGTCCGGCACTACTTCAAGCCTAGGCCATGTGGATTAAAATTGCCTGAATTTTTAAACCTCTAGTTGTGTTTTTTACATTAAAAATGCATATAAAACATGTGCTTACATACAATAATATGCGCTCGTTGTACGATTAGCTCTTTTTGTGCAATTTTTGATTGTATGTTGGTCAAATAAAACAGGCGTTTTTCATTTCTTTGCGCGGGTTGCCGCGTTATAACAAATCACGCTTAAAAATATAAGAATCGGGAAAACCTGTAATGTCAAAAACCCCTCTGCTCGATACCGTTCTTCTGCCCGCCGATTTGCGCAAGCTGGATAAAAAACAGCTGCCGCAATTGGCTGATGAATTACGCGCAGAGATGATTGATGCTGTATCGGTCACGGGCGGGCATCTGGGTGCGGGCCTTGGCGTGGTCGAGCTGACGGCTGCGATCCATTACGTTTTCAATACGCCGGATGATCGTTTGATTTGGGATGTTGGGCATCAGGCCTATCCGCATAAAATCTTAACAGGCCGCCGTGACCGTATTCGCACGCTGCGCCAAGGTGGCGGTCTTTCCGGTTTCACCAAACGGTCCGAGAGCGAATACGATCCCTTTGGCGCGGCGCATAGTTCCACGTCGATTTCCGCAGGGCTTGGCATGGCCGTGGCCTCTGGTTTTGATGGTCGTGACAACCGTGTGATCTGTGTGATCGGCGATGGCGCGATGAGCGCCGGCATGGCTTATGAGGCCATGAACAATGCGGGCAGCATGAAAAGCAAACTGGTGGTTGTTTTGAATGACAATGATATGTCGATCGC
>JBGTNC010000015.1:0-12720 GCA_041743265.1 Alphaproteobacteria bacterium
CCGAGCAGTTTACGCTGGAAATCGTCAACGATATTCATCCTGAAAAAAACACCGCACTGGAAGGCCTCTATGGCTCCGGCGGTAATTACTGCACACAGTGCGAACCGGAAGGTTTTCGCAAAATCACCTATTACCTCGACCGTTCCGACGTGATGACAAAATTCACCACGCGCATTCAGGCCGATAAAAAGTTCCCCGTGTTGCTGTCCAACGGCAATTGCATTGATAAAGGCGAGATGCCAGATGGCCGCCATTATTCTGTGTGGGAAGATCCGTTCGTTAAACCCTCATACCTTTTTGCACTGGTCGCCGGCGATCTTGCCCATATCCACGATACATTTACGACCATGAGCGGCCGCAAGGTGGATTTGTACATCTACGTCAACCACGGCAACGAAGACAAATGCGCCCATGCCATGAAGGCCCTGAAAGATTCCATGAAATGGGATGAAGAAAAATATGGCCGCGAATATGATCTGGATATTTTCAACATTGTCGCCGTGAATGATTTCAACTTCGGCGCGATGGAAAACAAGAGCCTGAACATTTTCAACTCCAAACTCGTCCTCGCCAAACCAGAAACCGCGACCGATGCGGATTATCTGGCGATTGAAGGCGTGGTGGCACACGAATACTTCCACAACTGGACAGGCAACCGCATTACCTGCCGCGACTGGTTCCAGCTGTCGTTGAAAGAAGGTCTGACCGTTTTCCGCGACCAGTCATTCTCTGGCGACATGAACAGCCATGCCGTGCAACGCATTGACGATGTGGAGCAGCTGCGCAATTTCCAGTTCCCCGAAGATGCAAGCCCGATGGCGCATCCCATCCGCCCCGATAACTATATCGAGATCAACAATTTCTACACGCCCACCGTCTACGAAAAAGGTGCAGAAATTATTCGTATGATCCACACGCTGCTGGGCGCGGATAACTACCGCAAAGGCACCGACCTTTATTTCGAACGCCACGATGGCCAAGCCGTCACCTGTGATGATTTCGTGCAGGCCATGCAAGATGCATCGGGCGTTGATCTGTCGCACTTCCGCCTGTGGTACAGCCAAGCTGGCACGCCCACGCTGACGGTCACAAGCAGCTATGACGCGGCCTTGAAAAAATTTAGTCTGACCCTGCGTCAGGATATTCCGGACACACCCGGCCAGACCAATAAAAAGCCGATGCACCTGCCTGTTGCCACAGGGCTTCTGGGCACTGACGGCAAAGACATGCTGCCCGAAGGTACGCGCATTTTGCACCTGAAGGAAAAAGAGCAAACCTTTACCTTTGACAACATTGCCACAGAACCTGTGCCTTCCGTCCTGCGCGGGTTTTCGGCACCCGTGAAAGTCAAAAGCGACCTTAGCGATGATGATTTGTTATTCCTGATGGCGCATGAAAGTGATGGCTTTAACCGTTGGGATGCAGGGCAGACATATCTGCAACGCCTGATCCTGAGCTTTGCCGGTGGCGCTGAGAAAAAACTCACCCCCGCTTGCATGGAAGCCTTCGGCGCGCTGATCACTGATACAACCGCTGACCGTGCCCTGCTCGCCAAGGCACTCGTTTTACCGTCCGATGCCTATCTGTCGCAATTGATGGACGTGGTCGATATCGACGGTATCTGTGCCGCGCGTGATTTTATTTCTGCTGAAATTGGCAAAAAATATTTGCAGGAACTCACAGCCCTTTACCAAGCCAATGTCGATAACGGCCCGTATAATCCCGATCCGCTCTCTGTCGGTAAACGTCGTTTGAAAACGGCAGCCCTGCGCTTTATTCAAGCAGCCGATGAAGACACCGCCGTGAAACTGGCCGCCATTCAATACGCTGCCGCCACAAACATGACGGATAAAGTATCGGCCCTGTCGATCCTGACCGATACGCAAACGCCGGAACGTGAAAGTGCCTTCAAGGATTTCTACAATACCTGGAAGCACGAGCCGCTGGTGCTGGACAAATGGTTCAGCCTGCAAGCCGTTGCAGACCGTCAAGACGCGGTCGAAGATGTCACCGCACTGACCAGCCACCCCGACTTCACTTACAAGAACCCCAACCGCCTGCGCGCCTTGATGGGCAGCTTCTCCTTTGCCAACCAGAAGTGGTTTCACCGCAAGGATGGCGCAGGTTACCGTCTACTGGCCGATACGGTCATTAAGGTCAATGCACTCAACCCCTCCACCGCCGCGCGACTGCTGACACCGATGCGTCAATGGCAGCGTTATGACACATCACGCAAGGTCTTGATGGAGAAGGAACTAAAGCGCATACTGGCTGAGAAGGACATCTCTAACGATGTCTATGAAATCGTCTCCAAAAGCTTGAGCTGAGGTAAGCATGACGGATAAAACACAGGAAAAATGCCGCGCTTGCCACAAGGCACTGCATACATATCCTATGGGCGAAAAGAACGGTTATAGCCTTGCGGCATGCCGTTCTTGCGGTACCGTCACCGTAACCCCTTGGGTTACAGACAAAGACCGCGAAGAATATTTCGGCGAGGTCGAGCCCCAAATCACGCATGTTCAAGCGCATGAAAAAGAAATCATCCGTTTACAAAAACTGATTCAAAAACGCATCCCGGATCCCAAAGGCAAACGCTTTTTGGACACTGGTGCGCAATATGGCTATGCCGCCATCGCCGCCCGCAATCTGGGCATGATCGTCACAGCGATCGAGCCGCATGACTTCTTTATCCAGTTTTTGCAGGAAAAATACGAAAATCCGGAAATATTCGTGCATACCACGCTGCAAGAATATGCCGCCACCAAACCGGAAGCCGCAGATTTAATTTACTCGGCAGAAAATTTTTGTATGCAAACAGACCCGGAAAACTTTACAGCAGCCATTGCCAGCCTGTTGGCACCCGGTGGCAAAGTTTACATAGACGAGCCGGATGGCAATAGCTTTAACCTGCCGCGCAAGTTCACCAGCTGGGAAATGGCCTTTCCGCCGATCAACTTCATCTATTTCTCCAAGCGCGGTATGGCGGCCCTTTTGGCCCGACATGGCTTGAAGGTAAAGCGGAAGTTCTTCACATGGCGCCCCTTCATGCGTCTGGTTGTTATCAAGAAATAAGCCAGCACCATGCCTTTGCTTCGCCCCGATTTTTCCTATGAAGACATGCATGAGGGCATTGTCTGCGGTATCGATGAAGTCGGCCGCGGGCCTTTGGCAGGCCCCGTTGTGGCAGCTGCCGTCATTTTAGACCGCCGCAAGCTCTGCCCTGATGTGCAAGCCGCGATCAACGACAGCAAAAAGCTCTCCGCCGCCAAACGCACCTATATTTTCGAAAAACTGCAAGATTGCGCAGATATTTGCATCGCCGAATGCAGCGTGGCAGAAATCGACCAGATCAATATCTTGCAAGCCAGTCTGCTGGCCATGCGCAAGGCCTGCATGGGGCTTTCGGCGAAGGT
Source organism: Alphaproteobacteria bacterium (assembly GCA_041743265.1). Classification (GTDB taxonomy): domain Bacteria; phylum Pseudomonadota; class Alphaproteobacteria; order Micavibrionales; family UBA2020; genus UBA2020. The sequence continues at coordinate 3,417 of JBGTNC010000015.1, forward strand.
CGATGTGGCACTGGTGGATGGCAACAAGCCGCCAAAGCTGTCTTGCAAAACGCTGACACTGGTCAAAGGTGATAGCAAATCACTTTCTATCGCTGCGGCCTCCATCGTTGCCAAACATTATCGCGACGAGATGATGAAAAAACTCTCCAAAGACTTTCCGCAATATGGGTGGGAGCGTAACAACGGTTACGGCACGCGCGAGCATCTGCAAGCCATTGAAATGCATGGCATTACTTCTCTGCACCGGCGGTCTTTCGCCCCTGTATCTAATCAATTGCTTAAAGAACGTTCTGTAATTTACTGATTCAATTGATTCTTTTTTTGAAGATTTTTGTTGACGCGGACTCCGGTTTGAATCATGATTCAAAGCAGAGGAGTTCAGTCACACCATGAAAACAATCGTCAAAAACACTGATAAAAAACAACAATCCACATTGCCGCGGAACAAAATCCTGCAAGGTGATTGCATCGAGATGATGCGTTCCCTGCCCTCGCGCTCGATTGACCTGATTTTCGCAGATCCGCCGTATAACCTGCAGCTGGGCGGCGATTTGACGCGCCCCGACAACAGCAAAGTGAATGGCGTAGAAGACGATTGGGACAAGTTCTCCAGCTTCGCCACCTACGACAAATTCTGCCGTGAATGGCTCATCGAAGCCCGCCGCCTGTTGAAAGACGATGGCGCGATCTGGGTAATCGGCAGTTATCATAACATTTTCCGCCTCGGCGCCCAGTTGCAAGACCTCGGCTTCTGGATCCTGAATGACATCGTTTGGCGCAAAACCAACCCGATGCCCAACTTCCGTGGCCGTCGCTTTACCAATGCGCATGAGACCATGATCTGGGCCTCCAAATCGGAAAGCTCCAAATATCGCTTTAACTACGATGCCATGAAGGCGCTGAACGAAGACCTGCAAATGCGCTCCGACTGGACCATCCCCCTTTGCACAGGCGGCGAACGCCTGAAAAAGGATGATGGCCAGAAAGCCCACCCGACCCAGAAACCAGAAGCACTGCTGCACCGCGTAATCTTGTCCTCGACAGATCTCGGCGATGTGGTGCTCGATCCCTTCTTCGGCACGGGCACCACAGGTGCTGTGGCCAAGAAACTGGGCCGTGACTTTATTGGTATCGAGCGTGAAAGCGAATACATCGCCCATGCAGAAGCCCGCCTGAAAGCTATTACCGCCGGTGACGATGAAGCTATTTTAAAGCCCATCGAAAAACGGTCCGAGCCACGCGTGCCCTTCGGCAACGTCGTCGAGCAAGGCCTGCTGCAACCCGGCACAGTACTTTTTGATCATACCCGCCGTTATTCCGCGCGCGTACGCGCCGACGGCAACCTTGTCGCCCGTAACCATACCGGCGACCACAAAGGCTCTATCCACAAAGTGGGTGCTGCATTACAGGGGCTCCCCTCCTGCAATGGCTGGACGTTCTGGCATTTCGAAAATAAAGGCAAAGCATGGCCGATCGATGTGCTGCGTCAGGAAATCCGCGCCCAGCTGCGTGACTAGAGTACAAACGACACTACCTCCAAAACGCCGATAACCTTGCCCCAAACAAGGCCGGCACCAAAGCAAAACAGGCGGGTCCCCAAACCCGCCTGTTTATTTATTCAAATCGTTTAAAGCTTGTCAGCGCACTTCCACTTCACACTTTTGCGTGTCAGCGCACTTCCACTTCACACTTTTGCGTGTCAGCGCACTTCCACGCTGGCAAAAGGCTGGGTCATTTCCTTGTCCAGGAACAAATCAATCGCCGTCATCTCACCAGATAAGACAGCCGCTTCCAGCGCTGCCTGCACTTTAGAGGCAGGCTGTGCTGCAATGGCCCGCACACGAAAACGCACGAATAGCGCGCGCTCATCGTTTTTGGATTTTTGCATCCGGCTCAACAGCTTTTGCGCTTCATCCATCGGAATTTTAAGACGGTCAAAGGTCAAAGGCTGGTTCAGGCGGAAAACGTAATAAGCAGGCAAGATCAACGATACCGCGCGTTTACCGCCACACAGAATACGCTGGCGCTGCAAGTCGGCGTTATTCGTCGCATCGAACAGCACGAGCGAGCCTACGTTCACCAAAGCACTGTCGTTGATGAAGGGGAAATCCTGCGTCTCGAAGTTATAGCGGCCCAGATAAATGACACCGCTGATCTGATATAGAACACGGAAGTAATCTTTGCGTGTCTGGATTTTTTGCAACAGCAGGCTGCGAATTTTATTCCATTCAAAGTCGTTGGTGAATTTCTCGTTATACAAAGCACAATACATCAGCTTGGCGTATTCATCGATCACCACATCTTCGGTCTTGAAACCATCCATAAACATCATGGTCTGCGCCAGCTCGCGGAACGTCGGCTCAGAATACGCTTCGCCACCACCATATTTGGAGGCCATCGCCATCTGACCTGACAAACACAGCAACACAGCAAGCGCGCATATTCTGATCATAAAAAATTTCATTATTCGACCTTCTCTGACAATCTTACCCTGCGAGGGGTTAAATTTAAGTATAACGTCCGCAATTGCCCCTGTCACGCGGCACGGGACTGGCAAAGTTTGCTGGCCTTTTGCATCAAGGTCGGCAAAGCATAGTTCTGCAACTGGGTCGGCAGGATCCATTGCGCATAATCCAGTTTTTGCGCCGCTTTGGCGCTCACCTTCGCTTGCCATATTTCTAAAACAAGATCGAAATGGGTAAAGCTGTGGCGTACGGTAACTTGCTTGTCCACCACTCCTGTCATGCCCACCGGCAGTGGCAATGCGGCGACCTTGCGCGGGTCTGTGATCCAGTCAGTGGTCGGGAATTGATAAAGCCCTTCGTACAATCCCTTTTCAACGCGCTTGTGGATCAACACCTGCCCCTTGGCATTCATCACCCAATACACGCGGCCATAGCGTATAGGTTTTTGCGCCTTGGACATTTTACGTGGCAGGTCTTCGGCATTGCCAGCCTTACGCGCCTTGCAATCCCGCTGCCAAGGGCACAAGCCGCATTTTGGTTTACGCGGTGTGCAAACCGTCGCGCCCAGCTCCATAAACGCCTGCGTAAAATCACCGGGACGCGTATTACCCGCCGCCAGCTTTGCAGCCCCTGCCCGTATATCGGGCTTTGATAGCGGCAAAGGCTCTTCAATGCCAAAAAAGCGGCTAACCACACGCTCCACATTGCCATCGACCGCCACGGCAGGCTGATCAAAGGCAATGGAGATCATCGCCGCCGCTGTATACGGCCCAATGCCGGGTAGCGTCAGCAAGGCTTCTTCATCTGCTGGAAACTTGCCGCCGAAATCGGCCACCACGGCCTTGGCGCATTTATGCAGGTTGCGGGCCCGTGCGTAATAGCCAAGCCCTGCCCAGGCGGTCAGCACATCATCCAGCTCTGCCTTGGCCAGATGTTTCACGCTGGGCCACTTATTCACAAATTTTAGAAAATACGGGCCCACCGTAATAACCGTTGTCTGTTGCAACATGATTTCAGACAGCCAGACATGATACGGGTCTGGCAGCGCGCCCTTGGCGGCCCGCCACGGCATCACGCGCCGATGACAGTCAAACCAACCAAGCAGATCAGCCTGACGTTTACTGTTTTCCGGGCGCTTCGGTGATGCTTTCATACTGGACATGCTTGTTTAAATAGCCATACTCAGGCCCTATGACAACCGGCAAAAAAACAGATACACCGGATAACAAGCGCATCGCCAACCGCCCGCGCCCTGTATCCGACATGATCCCCGGGCTGACCAAAGGCATCTTTGGGCAAAAGAATATGTTATTTGGGAAAATGATCACCCAATGGGCCGATATTGCCGGCGAAGAGATCGCCAGCCAGACCCTGCCTATAGAGCTGAAATTTAGCCGTACAGGCGGTTCTAAGTCCAAGGCCACACCGGATAGTAAAATCCCGCCGAAGGCCACCCTGCACCTTGCCGTCCAGCCTGCTTACGCTTTAGAGCTGAGCTATCAAAAGACCTTGCTGGTCGAGCGCCTGAATATGTTTTTTGGCTATGGCGCCATCAAAGATATCAAGATTATCCAAAATTCAGAGATTATGAATAATAAAATGGTCCAGAAGGCCAAAACCCGCCCCCTGACCCTGCAAGAGCAGCAAAAGATCGACGGGCTGGTGGGTAGTATTCAAGAAAATGATTTACAAACAGCCCTAAAAAATCTAGGTAAAGCAATCGTCTCCCGTCAGGCCAAAGATACCTGAGTGTGGTTTTATGACATACAAACAACTCTATCAAGGTGAATGAATGAAAGTCGCAGCGAATACCCTCCGCAAAGGCATGGTCGTGGAATACAACGAAAAGCTCTGGGTCGTCATGACCAACGAGATCCGCAGCCCGGGCAAAGGCGCGTCGGTTGCACAGGTCGTTATGCGCGACATCATGACAGGCACAAAGACAGACGTCCGCTTTGCGACACAGGATATGGTCGAGCGTGCGCGCGTGGAAGAAATGGAATACCAGTTCCTTTTCGCCAACGAAGATGAATTCACTTTTATGAACAACGAAAACTATGAACAGATCATCGTCATGCGCGACCTGATCGGTGATGCCGCTGTTTACCTGCAAGACGGCATGATCGTTTCCGCGCAAATGCACGAAGGCCGTGCGCTGTCCATCACCCTGCCCGAAACAGTGACCATGCAGATTGTGGAAGCAGACCCTGTGGTCAAAGGCCAGACAGCGTCTTCATCTTACAAGCCCGCTGTTCTTGAGAACGGCGCGCGTGTATTGGTGCCGCCGCATATTGAATCCGGTACCCGCATTGTTGTGCGCACCGAAGATTCAAGCTACATCGAACGCGCCAAAGACTAACGCGCGGTTTTGTAGTATCATGAAGCACGATATACAAGAATGTTTCCATGTATCCGCCACCGAGGCAGATTCATGGAAACGCGCATTGGCAACACCTGCCGAAACCGCCATGATGGAAAAGGCCCTGCGACCAGAACCAAAGCAGCGCCACATCCCTTTGTTCAGCCGTCTGCTGGGCCTTGGCGAATAACAGAATAAAAAGGAACCACAAAAAATGGCTATCGTCCGCCGCTCTGCACATCTGAACGTTATGGTCGAAGCCGCCGAAAAGGCGGGCCGTTCGCTTGTCCGTGATTTCGGCGAAGTGGAAAACCTGCAAGTATCGCGCAAAGGCCCCGGTGATTTCGTTTCCACCGCGGACCACAAATCCGAAAAGGTGATTATTGCCGTTTTGGAAAAAGCCCGCCCCGATTACAGCTTCCTGCTGGAAGAAAGCGGCGAGATTAAAAAGAAAGATTCAGACTTCCGCTGGATCGTCGACCCGCTGGACGGCACTACCAACTTTTTGCACGGTATTCCGCATTGGGCGATTTCCATTGCGCTGGAAAAAGAAGGCGAAATTGTAGCTGGCGTGATTTACGACCCGATCAAGGACGAACTCTACACCGCCGAAAAAGGCACAGGTGCCTATATGAACAACCGCCGCATGCGCGTGGCAGGCCGTAACGCCTTGGCAGATTCCCTGATTACTGTTGGTACCGAAAAATCCGCCACCTTCTTTGGTGACATCAGCGCCACCGCTTCTGCCGTCGGCGGTATCCGCCGTATGGGTAGCGCGTGTCTGGATCTGGCCTATGTCGCCTCCGGTCGCTTCGATGCGTTCTGGGAACGTGGCCTGCATCCGTGGGATGCCGCAGCCGGCAGCTTGCTGGTGCGCGAAGCCGGTGGCTACGTCACCGATTTTGATGGCGGCAAAAACTTTATCTATGGCCGCAGCATCATTGCCGCAAACAGCTCGCTGCACGCGGAATTGATTGCCAAGCTCAAAGCCTCCGGCACCAAGACGCCAAAAGCGTCTACCGCCTCGTAAAGAACAGGAAGCTTGCTGGCATGACGACACCCCGCTTTCTTTTTTGCAGCGTCGCGCTGGCCGCCCTTGTGACATGCTTGCCTGTATCTGCGGCCCACGCCCAGTATATCGGTTATCGTTCAGACCAGCCCAATGTTGAAATTGACCTAAGCGCGCTGGACGACACGCCAACCACCAGCCGCGTACAACCGCAGCGCCCGCAACAGCGCACGGAAGATTTTCCGCCGCCCATTACATCAGGCTACACCTCGGGCAATCAACCGCCTGCTGTGCCTGTGCCCCGCGTGGAAGCCGCACCTAAGCGTCTGGCCAAGCCTTTGTTTGCTGTGCCCGTCAATACACCTGCACCGCCGCCGCCAACACCTGTAGCGGCCCCCGTACAACAACAAAGACAACAACGCCCGCCTGCGCAAAATATTATTTGGGATCAACCGACAACACAAAAACCTGTCGTACAGCAAAAACCCGCTGCGCAAGCTCCCGTGCCTGCCGCGCGCAAACCCTATAACCCGTATCTGAGCGTACCGCCCGCTGCAAAGCCAGCGCCCGCACCGCAAGCGGCACCACAACAACCTTCAATAGATGCCGCCCTGCAACCGGATGCCCGCCAGAAAATGCCGCTGCCCGTCATGGTGAACGCGCCCTTTGATGTTGATAACTTGACCGCAGTACCGCACCGCAAACCGGAAGTCGAGCCCGCGCCGCAAATCACCGAACAAACGGCGCCACCTGTAAAAGAAACACCTGTAAATGCAACATTGACCCCGGTCATGGCTGAAACGATGCCTGTCCAAGCGCAACCCGTCATAGCACCGCCCGTCAAGGCCGCACCACCCGTGCAGAACCCAACACCACGCACAGCTGGCACCCAAGCACCCGCTGTACCCACACCCCCTGCCAGCACAATGTCTTATCCGCCAAGCAGCGTACAAAAGGCCCCTGTGCAATATTATGATCGCCCTGTCTTGCCGACAGCGGCTGCTGAAACAGCCGTTAAACCCGCGCTGCCCGTAGCCCCTGTGGCTTTGCCGGAAGAACGCATTACGCTGGATGCAAACACCCCCGTTAAACCGCCCGTGCGCAAACCCGTTATTGCAGCACCTGCCGTGCCTGAGAAAAATATTGCAACGGTCACAACCGTACCTGCGCGCAAGCCTTTGCAGCCCGACACAGTTGAAACACTGATGCCGGACGAAACAATACCGCTGCCCGAAGTTGCCATCGCTGAAACAGAAGTGCCAATTGCGGCACCCAAAAATATCGTGCCCGTGGCGCGTCCTTCTTTTGTGACAACCTCTGCCCCGCCGCCAGACATGCGTCAGGATGCAGAACCGCAGGCTATTTTCGGATATCCGGCAGACGTACAACAGCCACCCGTGCCGTTTGAACAAATTGCCGAGAATATGGAGACCGTGCCCGTTGAAGTCGCCATCGCCCCGCCCAAGCCTGAATACGGCGCGCGTGTGGTGCCCAGCAAAGCAGACCTGACGCTGGAATTTAAAGGCCATTCCGAAGAACTGGATACACAGTCGCAAAACAAACTGCTGAATATCGTCAAGCTCTTGGACGAAGACAGCGACCGTAAACTGCTGGTGCGTGGCTATGCCAGCGGCGAAAACGGCAGCAAGACAGATGCGCTGGATAAATCTCTGACACGTGTCTCCGAAGTACGCTCCTTCCTCATGGAACAAGGTGTGCGCCCGACGCGCGTGATGGTGCGGGCCTTGGGTCAAGAAACCGACCGCAAGCCGCTGGACCGCGTCGACCTTGTCTTCGCGCAGCAATAAAAATCCGCTTTTAAATTAAACCTGAAAAATTATCCCGCCGCACGCAGGTCTTGCAAACCCGCCAGATGCGTATAGAGCCTGTCGCGCCCAAACAGATGATGATGCGATCCCTCGGCCACAACTTGGCCCTGATCCATCACAAAAATACGATCGGCATCTTGCACAGTGGATAAACGGTGTGCAATCACAATTGTCGTACGGCCCTTCATGAGTTCACGCAAGGCGACATGCACAGCCTGTTCATTCGATGAATCAAGTGCAGATGTTGCCTCGTCCAACAACAAAATTGCCGGATCACGCAACAGCGCGCGTGCAATCGCAATACGCTGGCGTTGACCGCCGGATAATCTGTTGCCACGTTCCCCCACGGGCGTGTCATAGCCTTTGGGCAGTTCTGCAATAAAGCCATGCGCCTGCGCTTTTTCAGCCGCATGCAATACATCGGCATCCGATGCATCGGGCCGGCCCATGCGGATATTTTCGGCAACCGACATGGAGAAAATAGCCGGGTCTTGCGACACCACGCTTAAGCAATGGCGGATTTCGCGGGGATCCACATCGCGGATATCCACACCATCAATCGAAATGGCGCCGCTTTGCGGATCGTAAAAGCGTTGCAGTAATTGGAAGACGGTTGTCTTGCCCGCGCCACTCGGCCCCACCAACGCCACCGTTTCACCGGCTGACAGGGTGAAGGAGATATTATCAATCGCCTTTTGTTCCGGCCGTGTCGGATAGCTGAATGATACGTTTTCAAACGTAATATAACCGGAAGGGTCTGCAGGCAAGCTCATACCATGCGCCACAGGCGCAATGGTGGGCCGTGCATTCAACAATTGCAAAATACGGTCTGCAGCGCCACTGGCACGATTAAACTCGGACAAGGCTTCGCTGATCGCCATCACGGCACCCGCCACCATGGCAGCGTAGAAAATAAAGGCCGATAAATCCCCCGGTGTCATTTCACCGCGCAAGACCTGATGCCCGCCCGACCACAACACCAGACCAATGGCGCCGAAAACCATAGCAATGACAAAGGCAATCAAAAACGCGCGGGCATGAATGTATTTAACGGCGGTTGTATAAACATCTTCGGCCAGACCATCAAACCAGCGTTGCGCTTCCGGCTCATAACCGAAGGACTGAATGGTTTGCATCCCCATCAATGTTTCATGGGTGTAGGAGCCAATATCGCCCACGCGGGTTTGTGTATCGCGGGATTTAGCGCGCACGCGGCGGCCAAAATAAATCATCGGCCCCACAATCAACGGCACGGCCAACATGACAATACCTGTCATCGACGGGCTGACCACGCACAGCATGGCAATGCCGCCCAGCAGCATGAAAGAATGACGAAAAGCGGAGGGAAAGTTACTGGTGATCACAACTTGCAAAACAGTTGTATCCGCATTGATGCGCGAGACTTGATCCCCCGTTTTATGCTGTTCAAAATACGCAGGGTCCAAAGACAGCAAATGTTTGTATATCCGGCGGCGCAAATCGGCGGTCACGCGCTCGGCCACGATATTCACCAGACGGAACCGCGCATAGGTGGCCCCCGCCATCAGCAGAATCACAGCCAGCAGGATCAACAGGGCATGGTCCAGAAAGTTACCGTCTTTACCCGTCAGCCCGTGGTCCACAATGCTCTTCAGGCCCCAGC
>JBGTNC010000016.1:0-13032 GCA_041743265.1 Alphaproteobacteria bacterium
GGCCAAATACAACGCGCCATGTTCAATCAAGCCGCGCATTTCCTGGAAAAACAGGGTCATGAGCAAGGCCGCGATATGTGCGCCATCCACGTCAGCATCGGTCATGATAATCACGCGCTCATAGCGTAACTTATTAATATCAAAGTCTTTTCCGGTACCACAGCCCAGCGCTTGGATAAGGTCGGTAATTTCCTGATTCTGTCTGATTTTATCTGATGTGGCGCTGGCCACGTTCAAGACCTTACCGCGCAGCGGCAAGATCGCCTGCGTTTCGCGGTGGCGCGCCTGCTTGGCCGAGCCGCCCGCTGAATCCCCCTCAACAATAAAGATTTCAGTGCCTTCGGATGATTTTCTCGAGCAATCCGCGAGCTTTCCCGGCAGGCGCAGCTTGCGCGTGGCCGATTTACGGTTCATTTCATGCGCATCTTTGGCGCGGCGGCGATCTTCGGCAATCTGGATCAAATACTCCAGCAATGCCTTGCTCGCTGTATTGTCACCGGTCAGCCAATGTTCGAAATGGTCTTTGACAGCCGTTTCAATCAAACGTGTTGCATGAACAGATGTTAACTTGTCTTTGGTTTGCCCTTGGAATTGAGGCTCGCGAATAAACAATGACAACAAAGCCGTGGCAGAGCCAAAAATATCATCCGGCGTCAAAATACCCGCTTTTTTGTTGTTCGTCATATCCGCATAGCTGCGCAAGCCCTTGGACAAAGCTGCACGCAAGCCTTGCACATGCGCACCGCCCTCAGGGGTCGGGATTGTATTGCAGTAAGAACTTAGGAAACCGTTCTCTTCTTCTTCCGTCCAGGCGATCGCGACTTCACAGCGGCCCTCACCATCCGGAAAATCAACGGCACAATAAAACGGTTTAGGTGTCAGCAAAGACTGTTTCTCAGTCAGCGAATAAAGATAGTCCAATATCCCGTTCGGAAATTTGATCATTTCACTGGCGGGAACCTTACTACCTTCCGGCAAAAGGCTTGGATCACATTCCCACTGGATTTCAACGCCACGGTATAAATAAGCCTTGGACCGCGCCAGTTTATAAATCGTTTGCGGGCTGTAAACCGCTGTTTCACCAAAAATCTCGGTATCCGGCACAAAGGTCACCAGCGTGCCACGCTCTTTTGTGGGCCCGATTTTTTTAAGTTTACCAAGCGCCAGACCACGGCTGTAGTTTTGTTGAAACTGTTGCTTCTCGCGGAAGATGTCTACCTTCAGCTCGCTCGACAGCGCGTTTACGACAGAAGAGCCAACACCATGCAAACCGCCCGATGTATTGTAAGCCTTGCCGCCAAATTTACCGCCGGAGTGCAAGGTCGTGAAAATAACTTCCAAGGCTGATTTCCCCGGAAACTTGGGGTGATCATCTGTCGGGATACCGCGACCGTTATCACGCACTGTGACACGGTTGCCTGTCCCCAGTGTCAGCTCGATCCGGCTGGCATAGCCTGCGACGGCTTCATCCATCGCATTATCCAGAATTTCGCTAACCAGATGGTGCATCGCACGCTCATCTGTGCCGCCGACATACATACCGGGGCGTTTGCGGACGGGCTCTAACCCCTCCAACACCTCAATGTCTGCTGCCGAATAATCGTTCTTGCCAGCAGAAACGCTCTGCCCTGCCTGTGCTTTTGTTTTTTTCACGTTGCCTCTCATGATGCGATAATCTACGCATTCCGTCGTCTCATGGCAAGATATCAGTAAAACAGCCGTTCACCGCCCCGCCATTTCCAAAACACAAGACTTCTCTAGCTGCAATCCTTGTATGACATCCGGCGCGTGCTTATATTATAATAGAGAAGATATATCAGGAAAGCGCATCACCATGGACTTTGAAAAACCGGATTACGATACGGCCCCCGCCCTGCGCACCATTGCCATGCCGGCAGATACCAATGCCAATGGTGATATTTTCGGCGGCTGGCTGTTGTCACAGATGGACCTGGCGGGCAGCGTTATTGCCCACCAAAAAGCCTGCACCCGCGTGGCAACCATTGCGATTGACGGCATGAGCTTTAAACAGCCCGTTTCGGTCGGTGATGAAGTGAGCTGCTATGCCCGCGTTGAAAAAGTCGGCCGTACCTCTATTACCATCCACGTCGAAAGCTGGGCGCGCCCGCGTCTCGGGCAAACAGCCCGTAAGGTGACCGAGGGAAAATTTACCTATGTCGCTATCGACGAAAACCGCAAACCTGTCCCCGTCATCCGCACAGACAACCCTTAAGCCTTCAACACGTCAGGAAAAAAGACGATGAAACGCAGTATTTTTCTTTATGGATTTTTAGCCGTTTTTTGCGCAGGTTCCGCAGGCATTGCCGCAGCCGCCAGCATGGGCGCTTTTCAAAAACCTGTGACGCAGGCTATTCCCGTTATTCTGGACGGGTTCTTCAGCAAAAAAGAAGAAAACTCCCAGCAACAAGTCTGGCAGCACGCTATCAACAACGACGAAGGTTTTGACGCCGTCAAAAAAACGCATGAAATTTTACCCTTCGAACGGGTAGAACTGTCCATGGCGTTTGACCTGCCCAATGACTGGCAGGGTGAAGTTTTTGCAGAAGGCAAAAATTATGAACTCAGCCAGAAAATTCTGGGCGACATTGCTATTTTCAAAAGCCCGTTGATTGGTACAGCGCGCGGCGTAGTCACCATCCACGCCCTGACGCTGGAACATGAAATTTCTGCCGGTCACTGGTTGAAAAATTATATTCTTGCCAACGGTTTTTCACCGGATGGCGAGTTGATTGAAAAAAGCAATACAAGTGCCAGCGCCTTCTACATCAATATTGAAAAAGGCATCAGTACACACACTTATATCGGTGCGCATATCAGCGGCAATACAATGGTGCTGGTCCGGTTTGTTATTCCGCTGGACTTGAAAGATTACGTAACGTATTTGCAAAAGCGCATCATCGACAGTTTTCACCTGACCTATCCGAAAGATTCAGCCATTGAACAACAAAAGGTTTTCACCATGGTGGATTCCATCAAGTTCAACTATCCGGAATCATGGCTGGTCGTCGCCCCTGACTTCAGGGATATGAACAAACTGACCGTACAGCTGCACAACAAAGATTCAGCCGGCGTTGCGCAAGGATTTATCCGTATTATTGCCGTCCGCCGTAATCGGTCTACAGATCTGGACAAAGAAATCCAGAGCTTGAGAGAATACTTCAAGGACACCATGAAACTTCAATTCCAAAAGATGGAATCCAGCAGCAAATCCCAAGCCTATGACCGCTTCGTTTTTAACCGTGTTGAAAAATACCTTGTCAGCAACCCTGAAAAACCAGACTTTGTGCAAAGGGTCAATCTGGTCGTGCTTGGTGATAAGGAATGGTACATTCTCATGTTTTTGCTGAGCCCGCGCGAAGAAGAAGATCTGTACAACTCGGCCCGCAATGAACAGTCTTTTGATGTATTGATTAAATCCATCAAATAAACGACGCAAAAAAAAATCATAAAAAACGCCCCGGCATTTTTACCGGGGCGTTTTTTTTATCTTGGTTAGGAACGCTTAGACCGAATAGTACATTGCGAATTCGATCGGATGCGGCATGGTTTCATAAGCCATGACTTCTTCGTAGCGGAGCGCAATATAGCTATCGATGAATTCCTTGGTAAAGACGCCGCCTTTCAGCAGGAAGTCGTGGTCATCACGCAGGCAGTCCAGTGCCTCGCGCAATGATCCGCAAACTGTCGGCACTTCCGCCAGTTCTTCCGGTGGCAGGTCATAGAGGTTTTTGTCCATGGCCTCGCCTGGGTGGATCTTTTTCTGAATACCATCGAGACCCGCCATCAGCATCGCAGCAAACGCCAGATAGGAATTCGCCGCCGGATCAGGGAAGCGCACTTCTACGCGTTTTGCTTTCGGGCCTGTCGCAAAAGGAATGCGGCAAGAAGCAGAACGGTTACGGGCAGAATACGCCAGCAAAACAGGCGCTTCATAACCAGGTACCAAACGCTTGTAGCTATTGGTAGACGGGTTGGTCAGTGCGTTCAGTGCTTTGGCGTGACGGATAATACCGCCGATGTAGTACAAGCAGGTATCCGACAGATCCGCATAACCGGAACCGGCAAACAACGGCTTGCCAGCTTTCCAAATGGACTGATGCACGTGCATACCGGAACCATTGTCACCAAACACAGGTTTTGGCAGGAAGGTTGCCGATTTACCGTAGGCATGTGCCACGTTATGCACGACGTATTTGTAAAGCTGCATGTTATCCGCACTGTCGACGAGGGAAGAATACTTCAACCCCAGCTCAACCTGAGAAGGTGCAACTTCATGGTGATGCTTTTCCATCGGTACACCCATGCGGGTCAAAACAGATGTCATCTCCGCACGCAGATCATTGGTGCTGTCAATCGGCTGCACAGGGAAATAGCCGCCTTTAATCGTCGGGCGGTGGCCCATGTTGCCATGCTCGTATTCGGTACCGGAGTTATAAGGGCCTTCCATGCTGTCAATTTCATAGGACACACGGTTCATCTGCACGCTAATGCGCACATCGTCGAAAATAAAGAATTCAGCTTCAGGGCCAAAAAACGCTTCATCACCGATACCTGTCGTTTGCAGATAGTTTTCAGCCGCACGTGCGATAGAACGCGGATCGCGTGAGTAAGGCTGGCCTGTGGAAGGCTCATACACATCACAGAAAACATCCAGTGTCGGCTTGGCTGAGAACGGATCCAGCACAGCGGTAGACAAATCCGGCATCAAAACCATGTCGGATTCATTAATGGCTTTCCAGCCTGCGAGGGAGGAACCGTCAAACATCACGCCATCCGTCAACAGGTCTTCATCAACGGTGGAGATATGCTGTGCGGTGTGCTGCAGTTTGCCGCGAATGTCGGTAAAGCGAAACGCGACGTATTCAATGTCATGCTCTTTCACCAGTTTGAAAAAATCGGCAAAGGCCGATTTGCCTTTGCTGGCTTTAACAGGTGCTTTGGCGACTTTCAGTTTTGCATTCGATTTTGCTGCCATTGTTTTTGCTTTGGCAGGTGTTTTTGCCTTAACAGGCGCTTTTGCTTTGACTGGTTTCTTCTTGGTTGCTTTTGCCATCATGTTTCTCCTCTGGCCGTTTTGTGTTTTTAGGTGTGTGTGTAGTAAATCGGTCGTATCTCTTAAATAGCTTCTTTGCCGCGCTCGCCCGTGCGGACACGGACCACGGTTTCAACAGGCAGTACAAATATCTTGCCATCCCCGATGCGGCCTGTGCGGGCCGCATTTTCGATGGCTTCGATCACGTCATCGACCTGATTTTTTTCGACCACCATTTCGATTTTGACCTTGGGCAGAAAATCGACGACGTATTCAGCGCCCCGGTACAACTCGGTATGGCCCTTCTGACGGCCAAAGCCGCGTACTTCCGTCACGGTCATCCCCTGCACGCCTACGTCATGAAGCGCTTCTTTCACTTCATCCAGCTTGAAGGGTTTAATAATGGCTTCGATCTTCCGCATATCTTCCGGTTTCCTGTTTTTCGTGCCTGTTTTAATTGCGCGCCTTTATTGCAGGAAGCGTGCCAGATGAAAAATACGCCTAAACCATTGATATTAAATAAAATAAAAAGCGGCGACCGGCGCCGCAATGCTCAAAAAAACAGCAATTGCACAAAAAATAGGCAATCCGCTGTTTATTACAGCCTTTCCGTTATAAACTTGACCTGATCCGCCAGTTTGCTGTAATAAAATTCGGCGGAAACAATATCGCGGTATATGGTTTGCAGATTCTTCAGTAAAACCACGTATCTGCCCTGTTTTTCGTTTGTGGCGGTCGTAGCTCAGCGGTAGAGCGCTTGGTTGTGGTCCAAGATGTCGCGGGTTCAAACCCCGTCGATCGCCCCACTTTATCTTCCCGATGATATCCCCTACTTTCCCTTGCCGCCCGAACCTGCAATAATCTTGACCATGTTTGAGATTTTAACAGCCGCAGAAATGAAACAAGCCGATTTGGCCGCTATTGAAGACGGCACAACGGCCCTCAGCCTGATCCGCAGCGCCGGTATCGGGCTTGCCAGCATCATTGAACAAAACGCGCCGCCGGGCCGTATCTTGTTTTTATGCGGTACAGGCAACAATGGCGCGGATGGATTTATTGCCGCCGAACGCCTGCGCCACAAAGAAGGTTGGCAGGTGCGCGTAGCCTGCACCGATAAAATCAACAACCTGAAAAACGATGCAGCACTTGCCGCCAAAGATTGGCAGGGTGAAACCGAAGCCTTGAATTCAAACCTGCCCGTACATCAGACTGATATTATTGTGGATGCTATTTTCGGCACCGGTTTCAGCGGTGAACTGCCCGCAGAAATGGTGACGCTGTTTGATAAAATTCGCACACGTAAAATTCCCGTGATTGCGGCAGATGTCCCATCGGGCATGAATGCCACCAGCGGCGCAATTGCCGCAGGCACTTTAAAACCAGCCTTAACTGTTGCTTTCTGCCGAAAGAAAATCGCGCATGTCTTGCAACCGTCACGCAACTTTTGCGGCAAGCTGCATATTGCCATGGTACCGATTGCGGATGAAACGATTGCGGCGCAGAACACAAACACTTTTGAAAACCATCCGGCATTGTGGCTGAAAAGTTTTCCCTTCCCATCGCCAGAGATGCATAAATATGACCGTGGTCATGTCATGGTCTATGGCGGCGCGCAGCGCACAGGTGCGGCTTGTCTTGCCGCCTATGCCGCGCAACGTGCGGGGGCCGGTGTTGTTTCCATTACCTGCACACAAGAAGCACAAGCCGTTTACCAATCCTATCGCGCCAGCATCATGGTCGATACATGGGACTCGGGCGATGATTTCAAAGCCCTGTTGCGCAGTGAACGACAAAACACCTGTGTCTTTGGCCCAGGTGCCGGTGCCAATGACCAATTAAAAGAAGCCGTGATCGCTGCCTTGGGCTTTAACAACAAGACGCTTGTTCTGGATGCGGATGTTTTCACAGCCTTTAAAAACGACTCAGCAGCCCTGTTTGAAAAGCTGGGCCCGCAGCATGTTTTAACGCCGCATGAGGGCGAATTTTCCCGTATTTTCGGGCATATCGAGGGCAATAAGCTCGACCGCGCCCGTGCCGCCGCCCGCCGGTCCAATGCCATTATTATACTCAAAGGCAGCGATACTGTGATCGCGGCACCCGATGGCACAGCAGCGATAAATACAAATGCACCGCCGATTCTCGCGATTGCAGGTGCCGGAGACGTGCTTTCTGGGCTTATTTCAGGATTCGCAGCACAGGGTATGCCTACCTTTATGGCAAGCCTTGCGGCCGTCTGGATGCAAGCAGACGCCGCCAGAAGTCATGGTCCGGGCCTTACAGCCGAAGATATAATTCACCAAATACCCCAGACACTTAGCCGTCTTTTTTCCACATTTCACAGAGATAGCTAAAATTTTAAATAATTCCCAAATTCTTTTTCGCTATGCTATAATTTAAGAATAAGAATGGGCTGAGGGTTTTTTATGCAGCATTTGTGGTTTTTGGGAGAGAAACAAACTCCCATTCATGAATCGGCGGGTTTTGCCAAAAAACTCGCGAAGATGTTCATGGTGCTTATTGCTTTGGGTTTTCTGCTGACGCCGACTGAGGCGATGGCACAGCCCTTTGGCTCAGGCATGCAAACACTTCGTGATGCCTTGGCAGGCAACATTGCCGCGCAAACGCAACTTGCGTCAGACCTTATTGGTACAACACCAGCCGTCTCTGTCGCACAATTCCTGACAAACGTACGTAATGCTGTTGCCGGTGGTTCACTCCCCGGCACATTGTCTGTGTTGGATCAAGCCATCGCAGGTAACACCGCATCGCTGGCCACATTGCAAAACGCTCTGGGCGGCAATTCTTTCTTTTATTATGTGGATGATGGTTTTGGCGGCCCCGGCTTTGGGATTACAAACTGTTTTGATGGCACGACCGGCTTTACCTACTACATCCCGAACTGTCAGGCGAATGACCTCGTAAACTTTATTATTGCTGGCACAGGTTCTGTGGGCGTGCAAACAATGATCGCCTTCTTGCAAGGTCAGGCAGGCGCTGTCAGCACAATCAACTGGCTGTTTAACAACTTCAACGTCTATCTGCGCGATACATTGGTCAACGCCATGGGTGCAGGCAGCGTACCAACGGCGATTGCCAACCTGCAACAGGTTGTGCTGGGCGACCCCTTCTACCTCGACATTTTCATGATCAACGTGATCGATGCATTTAATCAAGTGGGCGTTATAGCACCTATTGACCAATTGACGCTCGACTGGGTCAACCTGACTGGCCCACTGATTGTGGCAGGTCCGCCGACTCCTGGCCCGCCGCCTGGCCCTATTGGTAGCCCTGCGCCAACCGTTCCGCCACCTGGCCCTGCACTGCCCCCCGGTTATACACTGGCCGAACTGACAGCGATTTTGAATGACCTCGTGATTGCAGGTATTATTGCCGCCGCAGATGTACCAGGCTTGATCGCTGCCTATTTCACACCGCCACCGCCGCCCGCACCAGCACCCGGCCCGTCACCTGGCCCCGCTTGGACGCCCGCGCCACTGCCGACATTTACCATCGCAGATCCGGCACCGGGTCCTAGCAGCACTTGCTCTACCTCAAGCGCGCCGCTGACAGGTAACTTTGCGACAGATCCTTGCACATGGACACGTGACAGCGGCTTTGCCAGCAACTGGTCCGATAACTTCTACGGCGACCCGTTCATCGAACACCAAGGTGGCTGGCAAGTTGTCGAATTCGTGGCCCATTGGTGGAATGACGAATTTGGCCCCGCCCTGCAAAACATGGCCACACAGCTGCATGCCAGCATGATTGACCAAACGCGCCAGATTGCATCCATGGCCGATACACATGACATGACAAAATCTGCACGCCAGTTGCAACAGCGCGAGTTGGAAGCCAAAACACGTTTAGCCCCCAACGAAAAAACATGCGCCCCTGCTTCCGCACTTGCGGCACAGCCTATGGGTGAGCGTTCTTCAACAGCTTTGAAAAATGCATTGCGTAACGACCTGACCAAGCAAACCAACGCAGCACCCGGCACAACAGCCGCCATCAGTGCTGGCGCGGATGCCAAAGAACGGTTCGGCGTTTTCTGTGATCGCTTCCTAGACCCTACCATCAACGCTGGCCGCAACGGTTGCCCTTCATCTGCGACACCAGGTTCCATACCTGATGGCGACATTGACGTTGAAGGCATCATGTTCCGCGATACCATCGACTTCTCCGACGAAGATCTGCGTGTGGCGACGACCACCATGCTGCGCAACCTGATCACCACAGATGTGATTGACAAGTTGCCGCCGAATGCAGATACCACGCCGGAAGGCCGCGAGTGGATTTTGAAGCAAGAACACATTAAAGCCATCCGCAACATTGCAACCGATGCGGTAACCGCAATTATTTCCCGCCGCATGGCCCTGCCCGAAACGGCAGCAGCCAGTGCGATGATCCCGCCGCCCGCACCGCCTTATGCAGGCCCTGTGGGTGATGGTAGCTACCTTGCCTTCCTAGATGCGCTTGGTAATCGTGAATCCAGCGGCCGTTGCGACATTCGCGGTGGTGACGATGGTGACGGCGATGGTAAAGGTAACTTCCTGGGTAAATACCAGATGGGTAAAGGCGCTCTGATCGATGCAGGTTGCGTAAGCAGCGGTAGCATGGATCCGACAACTTGGGTCTGGACTGGTAACTGTCAAGGCTACCCCATCACCTCGATGTCTCAATACCTCGCAAGTTGCGATGCGCAGCTGGCGGCGGTAACAGCCTTCCACGTTATTAAATACAATAGCGTCTCCGCCTGCGCCAAAGGGATGATCGGTAGCTATTATAATGGTGTGCAGGTAACACCTTCCGGTTTGCTTGCTGCCGCTCACTTGATCGGTGCCGGTGGCGTGAACTGTATGCTGGGCTGCCCAGGCTGTACAGGTAACCAGTCAGATGCTTTCGGTACGCATGGTTCCGAGTACCTGACCAAGTTCGGTGGCTATGACATTCCGATGGACATTACTTCCGGTACATTTACAAACATGATGGGTTCCCCGCCGGATCCGCGTCCTGTGAACGAAATCATTCGCGAAATCCGCGAAAAAGCCGGTGTATCTCCTGAGCGTATCAGCGACGTACCAAGCTATAACGAAATCATGCAGGCCCTGACCAAAGAACGGTTCTATGATCCTGACTATTTCATCCGCATTGCCAATAACTTGGGTGCGCTGAAGCAGGAACAGAATATCGTGGGTGCCTATATCACCATTCAATTGCAGGATATTTATAAACTGCAAGAACAGATCAACTCTTTGATGGGCGCACGCGCCAGTATCAAAATGAACAACAACCCGCTTCCAAGCCGAGTCCAAGACACGCCGCTGCAATAAGACATTTGAACTCAACCTGTTGATTCAAAATGACTTATTGGCGGCTGCTTGTTGCGCATCACCCCTTATGTTATAATTGGTTATCATAATGTTCCGAGAGCTTATCATCATGTTTAAAAAATACATTCGCCACGACTTCATGAAGGCCGTATCCAAAGCCACCCTCGTGGTGCTTTTGGCGCTTCCTTTGGCAAGCTCTCATGCGCAAGACCCGTCTGCATCCTTCACGCCAGAAGTAGCTGCGACAGAAACATCCGCGCAGGCGTTTGATATTGTCCTCAAAGAAGGCAATACAGATACCGTGTTGCTGAAAACGACCGAAGACCGCGCAGGCTTGATCAAGCAATACCCTGTTTTAAAAGAAACAGCCGAGCAAATGGACATCCTGTTTGAACAAACCGGCAGCAGATCCCCTACCGAATTTATGGTCTCTAAAGTACGTGACCCACAAACCAACACAAACCTGTTGTTCGTCTACCTGCAAGGAGATGACGCCTGTGGTTCAGCCGGTTGCAATCTGTCTATCTATGCGGATACGGGCAAAGGCTATGAATCTAAATTCAGCGCGATTGTGAGTAACCCGATGTATGTCGCCAAACAAGATGGTCAGGTATCGCTCTACTTCTGTTCATCCACCCAAGGTCGCGCACAGTGGAACTTTACGGAAGGCGAATTCAAGCTGGCCGAAGTTGTTAAAGCCCCCACCACGGGCCCAAAATGCCCCGGGTTTCAATAAGCCTCAACGCTTCTCTTAAAAGATTATCCCAGATATTTGACTGGATCGAGTGTCTCAATCCCGCGACGCACTTCAAAGTGCAATTGTGCATTGGCCACCGTACCGGTGGAACCAACCGTGCCTATCGCTTGCCCGCGCATCACCTTCTGATCTTTTGATACGGCGACACGATCCAGATGCGCATAGGCCGTCACCATGCCGTTATCATGGCGGATTAAAACCAGATTACCGTATCCGGCAAGCGCATCCCCCACATAGGCAACCGTACCAGACGCTGCCGCTGCCACTGCCGTGCCGCGGGGTGCTGCGATATTAATACCATCGTTGTGCAAATGTCCGGCTTTCGGCCCGAAACTGGAAATAACTTTGCCCCGTACCGGCCAGACAAAACCCTGACGGCTCGGCCGAGAGACAGTCGTCACCAGTGTTTCACGCTGCGCAGGCGCTGACATCTGCACGGGTTGTTTTGCGGCTGCCGTTCCTGATGCGGAAGCACGTGGCACAGGTGTCAGCGTTTCTTGTGTAACAACAACCGTTGGCGTAGCCGTAGACATACGGCTTTGGTGCTCTGGCATCGGTGGCGCAACAGCCATTGAAGCCCTTGCCATTGTTGTCTGTTTTTCCTGCACGCGCCTGACCGTGGACGGAATACGCAAATTTTGTCCCGCGCGCAAATGATACGGTGCTTTGATATTATTCAGCTGCGCCAATTGCGATGCGGATACACCGTGCATGCTGGCAACACCCGTCAATGTATCTTGCGCGCCGACTTTATATTCCATCGGCGGCGGTAAACGCAGGCGTTGCCCATCCACCAAATGATACGGCGGAGATAAACGATTGAGATCGATAATATCGCGCATGGCCAAACGGTAGCGCTCTGAAATAGACCACAGCGTTTCCCCTTCGCGCACCATCACAGCCCCCGCACCCGCAGCGGCATCCGTGCGCGCGCCCATGTGATGCACAGGTGCAGCGCGATCCGCTTCACATGCAACAAGTGTCAATATGGCGGTCATCGCCAAAGGTATTAAAATTATTCTGATATGCCGACGCATACCCGTCATCCTCAGGCGGGTTGCAGGGCGAACCCGGCCATAAACGGTGCGGCACTGTCGTCCTCGACAACATCCGGCTCATCACGTGCCACATTCGGCAACAACGGCACAAAGCGCACTGGCATCAATTGCTCTGTCGCGTAATTGTTTTCATCTGTGCGGGTGATGCGGTAAATAAACTGGCTGGCTTTATCACGGCCCATGGGGATGACCATGATCCCGCCGATCGACATTTGCGCCAGCAATGCTGGTGGCGGCTCATCGCCCGCTGCTGCTGTCACGATAATACGGTCGAACGGTGCTTGTTCCGTCCAACCCTTCATGCCGTCCCCTGCTTTGCAGGTAATATTGCGAATGCGCAAATCATTGATGCGCTGCTCCGCCGTTGCCAGTAACGGGCGATGACGCTCGATGCTGTATACACGGCGGCAAAGTTTCGCCAAGATTGCGGCCTGATAGCCCGACCCTGTGCCGATTTCCAATACCTTATGGCGATCATTGATGCGCATTTCCTGCGTCATACTCGCAACCACCAGCGGCTGGCTGATGGTCTGTCCGCGGCCAATCGGCAGCGCTGTATCTTCATAAGCCTGATCGTGGAACATCGCAGGGATAAAAGCCTCGCGCGGCACGCGTTCAATCGCCGCCAGCACGTTGGTGTCGGTGATGCCGCATTTGCGGAGCTTCATAATCAGCCGGATTTTACGTGCGATGACGGTCAAGAAAACATTCCTTTCAAGGTTTCAAGCGCCGGATGATGTGTCAGGTTCAATGACAACGGCGTAATCGTCACATGCCCCGCCTTCAACGCGCCAATATCGTTTGACTGATCTTGATCCGCGCGCGGTGGCGGCG
>JBGTNC010000017.1:0-7799 GCA_041743265.1 Alphaproteobacteria bacterium
GGTCAAGGTTTTTCGACGGCATATCGGCGAATTATTGGCGGGGGTTTTAGCGTTTGTTTCGGGGCAATCGCTATGGTAAAACAATCCTTCAACATAGACATAATATACTGCACTGCGGAAAGAACATGGCTTCTCCTCGAAAACCGCGTCCATCGGAACATAATCCGGTGATGCACAAAATCCTCTGCGATACCGTGGCCTCTGTCGATAAAACAAGACAGCAGCAGGCGGTGGATAACGCCTTGATCGCGGCGATGCGCGCACCTGTGATGGATACCGCCAAGGTGCAAGCCGCGCTGGAAGCAGGCGCGAATGCAGACCGCCTTATTGTGGCGGGTGTGCCAGCCCTGCATATGGCGATCGAGCATAAAGATTTTGCGGTTCTGCAATTGCTGCTGAAATTCGATGCCGATATAACGGCTGTGGATGCAAACGGTCTTTCTGTTTTGGACAAAGCCTATCAAAAACAATTCGGCGCCGGTATTCGCGCCCTGACCGAAGCGGGCGCCAAACTGCGCGTAACAGGTTGTGAAGAACACGGTATTATTCCGGAAGAAGGCGAGAGCTATCAAACACGGATTGACGAAGTCATGTTCCGCGCCCTGCGTGGTGGCAGTGTGGATGAAGTATCCCGCGCCTTGTCGCTGGGTGCCGATGTCAATGCGGTGGAAAGCTATGTATCCCCCGGCTATTGCGCGTTGCATCTGGCAATCTCGCGCTGCGATGTGGCCAAGGTGCAATTGCTTTTAGACAATGGCGCCGATGTGAACGTGACCAGCGGTCGCGGCGAAACATCACTCGATATGCTGTGGTGGGCAGGCCCCAAAGAATTGCTGGGCGAAGATTGGCATAAAATTTTCAAAGCGCTGGAAGACAAGGGGGCACGTACCTTGTTCAGCCGCCACCCATCAGAATTGACACTGGAAGACCTGCGCCGCACTGTGCCCATCGGGCTGGATGGCGAAACCAACGCGCTGCATTTTCTGGTGCGCATGAGCAAAACGGACTTTGTGATGGAAATCATCAACCGCGATCCGGGTGGTTTGACGTCCGAAGACTTGCTGAAACGCTCCAGCTTCTACAAAAACGAAACGCTGCTGGATGCTTTTACTGCCGGCAAGCGTTTGGGCGATGTATTTACCGCAGCTGTCTGGCAAGGCAGGTTAGAAGAAATGATGTCGATGCGACCGGTCGTTGATCAAAATCATCTGGCACGCGCGCAGGTGGATTTTGAACAGGCGAAGTCAGATATTCTGCGCCACCGTCAAAAAGAGTTGCGCGATAAAGCATCGGCCAAGCCGGGGTTGAAATTGAAACCGCCGCAAAAGCCCAAAAAACCCGATGCGCCTTAAGCGTTTTAACATTAAAAGTATTTCAGGATAAAAATATTATGGCTGCCAAGAAACCAAAAAAGACAGACGATAAAGACAACAACAAGGCACAGTTGGATGCCCTGAACGCCGCACTTGATGCGCGTGATACAGCAGGTATCGTCAACCTTCTGGACCAAGGCCTCGATGCCAATTGGCAAGACAGCCGTGGCCGTTCGTTGTTGCATTATGCCGCTGCGTGGAACGACACAAAACTGGTTGATGCTTTGACAGATAAGGGCGCGAAATTAACGCAAGCCGATCACGCTGCCGCCAGCCCGCAAGATATCGCCATTGCTTTTGGTCATGATGCCTTGGCGCAATCACTGGCCACCCGCCTGAAACTGGCGCAAGCAAATACAGCAGCACCTGCAGGCCCCAAAAGCGATTTCCCTTTTGCGGATTTAACGGCCCTGCGCGCCGAATCTGCGCGTAGCCTGACAGATCAGTTTAATTATCACGTCCGCCTTGGACACTTGCCGCAGATTTTGGTAGCAGCGGAAAAAGATGTTCAAGGTTTGTCCGCCGCAGATTTTCTGGGGCGCGGGCCAGATGGCGATACAACGCTTTTGAACCTGTGCCAAAAAGGCCAATTGGGTTTGTTGCTGGATGCAAAGCTGTGGCATAAAAAACCGGAAGAATTTAAAACCCTCTGGTCGCAAGTGCCGAAGGACTATCAAAAAGATCATGACGCCGATGCTTTCATCGCCAAGCTGCGTCAGGCAAGATTGCAATCTTTTGGCAAGCCGCAGTTAAAGGGCTACAAGCCGAAGCCTAAATAAAACGGGCTACAAGCCGAAGCCTAAATAAAACGGGCTACAAGCCGAAGCCCAAATAAAAACGAGCTGCAAGCAGAAGCCTAAATATGTAAGCGCTATAAATCAAAACCACCATAAAAGGGGTTTATGAAGCCGAAAAAAAAGCAGCAGGTTTTGATCGACGCCATTCGCAAAGGCAATCTTTCAAAAACCAAACAATTACTGGGCAAGGGGTATAAACCCAATGCGCCCCAAAAACCCCGTGCGGATACGACGCCGTTGCATGAAGCCGTGCGCAAAGGGCGTCTGGACATTGTAAAAGCGCTTGTCAAGGCAGGCGCGGATGTGAATGTAGCGGATCGGCTACGTAATCACCCACTTGATCTGGCTCTCGACCTTTCCGCCAATAAAAAACACAATCAAATCGCAATTTATTTGCGCCAAAAGGGTGCGCTTCGTTTTGCGAACAGCCCCATACGCTGGCCGCCGTTTGAAACGCGTCGTGTGCCTGTGCGCAAAGAAAAACCGCCCGCACCGCCGCCTGAATTTACGGCGCAGAATCTGGCAGATAAATTTGATCCGGATAAATGGGTGGGCAAGCCAGATGACATGCAAAAGCTGTGGGATCGCGTGCCTAAAAGTTTGAAAGCGCAATTTGATTTTGCCGCTGCCTTCACGCAGGCCAAGCGGGCTACCTTGCGCGACCGCTTTCCGGGCAAAAAATTCCATTTGGGCAAGCCTGCGCAGACAGATAAACCTACAGATAAACCTTCTGGCCCATCTGCACCTTAAAAGACAGCCTTGCCGCTTTTAAAATTTCGGTTTTTGATCCGGCGATGGTTTTTTGCCAGGTTTAAACTGGGCGAATTTCTCCGGCAGCTTAAACAGGCCCGTGCGACCGTTCTTGGAAAGAATGGTGCGGATTGTCTGGTTATAGGACTTTACCTTTTCGGCTGCTTTATCAACGTAGCGTTGCAGGGTGAAGGTGGATTCCTTTTTCTTCTCCAGATTTTCCTCGTGCCATGTATGGCTGATCAGGGCGTAATCCAGCGGCGTGTGGCCTTCGTAATTCTTGGCATTCGCGTCAGCGCCTTTTTCCAGCAAATAACGCGCAATGTCGTCATGCCCCAAAAGGGCTGCGGCATGTAAGGGCGTGGAGCCTGAGGCATAAGGCACACTGAAGACCATGTTCGAGACGATGCCTTGGGCTTGTGTGCGGCCATCCACTTCAGCGCCTTCGCTGATGAGCTTGGCGACAAGCTTCATGTTGTTTTTTTCAACGGCACGAAACAGGCTGCCTGCCCCCCGAACGCCGGGCTTATTGATGTAGGCGGCACGTTTTTCGGCCTTTTCCTCGGCGGTCGCACGTCTGAATTTGTCGCGTAAAGACATAATACCTGTCTCCTGAAAGAGAATGAATAGGATCGAAATGTAAAAACGGTGTCCCTGTCTTATCATTCGGGCCCCCATGCGTCAATCCCTCTTATGTCAATAATAATTCAGTGTTTTCAGGGGGTTTTCCTTGACCATCGGGCGTGTTTTGGGTCAATTTAGGGCGGTATTTCAACTATATCCCGCAAGGATGATCCCATGTCAGACATGATGCACGAAATTGATGATGAACTCCGTCAGGAAAAGCTCTCTCTTTTCTGGAAGGAAAATGCGGGTTGGATCATCGGCGGTATTATTTTGGCGATCGTGATGACAGGTGCGCTGACCTATTGGCGCAATTACCAAGCCGGCAAAGATATCGCCGCGACACAACAACTGCTGACCGCCGTCAACGAAGAAAATCAATTGGCACTCGAAGCCATGGCAACCATGGGCGGCGATATGCACAGCGCCTTTGCTGGCCTGATCGCTGCGGGTCGCTATGCCCGCGAAGGTGATGTTGAAAAAGCAGTTACGCTTTACGATCAGGTCGCAGCCACACGCGGCGCTGACCAGCTCTATCGTGATCTGGCCACATTGCTGTCCACGGGTCACAAGCTGGACCGTGAAGACCCTGCTGTGTTGCACAAGGCACTGGAGCCGTTGACCAAAAAAAGCATCTGGCGTTTTTCCGCTTTGGAAATGCAAGCGTTGTTGTACGCCCGCGAAGGTCGCATGAAAGAAGCCGTGAAATCGCTGACAGAGATCACTGTGAACGCGCAAGCGCCGGCTGATTTACGCCAACGCGCACAGACGTTCCGTGAGTTATATCTGGGCGCGGATGGCGTTGCCGCAGAAACGAGCAAGTAATCATGGCCCGCACGCCGCATTCATCCCCCCGTTTGTCGTTACCGATGTTGGCCGCCCTGATGGCGGTAATGTCGTTGTCTGGCTGTAAAATGGTTGGCGATCTTTTCGGCAAAGAAGGCCCGCCGCCATTACAGGGCGAGCGTTTATCTATTCTGCAATTGCAAAAAGAGCTGATTGCCAACCCTGATTTGGAAGCGCAAGAATTTGCACTGCCTGATATTTGGGATAATAAATTCTGGCCGCAGGCCGGGGGTTATCCAAACCATGCCATGAACCATGTGGCGCTTGGCGAAAATGTAAAGCGTGTCTGGAAATCTTCCATTGGTGCTGGCGGTAATGACCGCGCACCGCTCACCGCTTTGCCGGTGGTGGCGGATGGCGCTGTTTTCACGCTGGATACAAAAGGTCAGGTCACCTCTTTCGCGCTGGATAGCGGTAAAAAACTGTGGCGTGAATCCGTTGTGCCGCGCGGCGAGGGTGATGCTGCCGCTGTCGGTGGTGGCCTTGCATGGGATTCGGGCCGTTTGTTTGTGACCGCTGGTTATAAACATCTTTTGTCGCTGGATCCGCAAAACGGTAAAAAACGCTGGCGCATTTCGCTGCCGGCACCCGCACGTTCTGCTCCCACTATCATGGATAACCGCGTCTATGTCGTGACGCTGGATAATCGCCTCATGGTCTATACCGCCGATGAAGGTACGCTGATCTGGCAATATACAGGCGTGAGTGAAAGCACGAACCTTTTGGGCTCGGCGTCTGTTGCTGCGGATGAAACATTGATTGTACTGCCGTTGTCCTCGGGCGAGCTTTACGGCTTGCGCCCCGAAAACGGGCAAGTGGTCTGGCAAGATAACCTGTCTGCTGTGCGCCGCATTGGTTCCCTCTCGGCGATTGCCGATGTGCGGGGCTTGCCGGTGATTGATCAGGGTACGGTCTATGCCGTCAGCTATAGTGGCCGTATGGTGGCACTGGACCAAGTCACGGGCCGCCGTATTTGGCAGCGTGAAATTGGCAGCGCGGAAACACCATGGTCTGCGGGTGACAGCGTTTTTGTCCTGACTGCTGAACAACAAGTCGCGGCCCTGACACGCAAAGCCGGTGAAATCCGCTGGGTGACACCGCTTGCGCGCTGGAAAGATAAAGACCGCACGGAACCCATGATCTGGTCTGGCCCTGTACTGGCGGGCGGGCGTTTGTTTGTCACGGGCAGCGACGGCGAAATGCTGGAGCTGAACGCAGGTACTGGCGCTGTGCAAGCGACGCATAAATTGGCAGGCGATACGTTGCTGCCGCCCATTGTGGCTGGAAATACATTACTGGTGCTGTCGCGCAACGGTGATTTGTCTGCTTACCGTTAAGGAATTGAACCTGTTATGACTTTCACACTTGCCATTATTGGCCGTCCGAACGTGGGTAAATCGACCCTGTTCAACCGGTTCGTCGGAAAGAAACTGGCGCTGGTGCATGACACGCCGGGTTTGACGCGCGACTGGCGCGAAGCTGACGCGCATCTCATGGGGTTGTCGTTCCGTGTGATCGATACCGCAGGTCTCGAAGAAAGTTTTGATAAAACGATTGAAGGCCGTATGCGCCAGCAGACAGAGCGTGCGCTCAGTCGTGCCGATATGGCTTTGCTGGTGGTCGATGCCCGCACGGGCATCACGCCGATGGATCGTCACTTCGCCGATTGGATCCGCAAACAAGGTTTGCCTTGTTCGCTGGTGGTCAATAAATGCGAAAGCAAAGTTGGTATGGACGGCATGTACGAAGCGTATGAGCTGGGCCTTGGCGCGCCAATCCCCGTTTCCGCCGAGCACGGCCAAGGTATGGAAGATTTGTTCCAGCTGTTGCGTCCGCATGTGGAAGCCGCAGAAGCTGCCGCCGCCGCTTTGTTGCTGGATGAAGCAGGCGAGGATGATAACGTCGAAACACTGTTTCAAAAATATCAAGAAGGCGATGAAGTTGGCTTTGGTGACGAAGAAGTTTCCGGTGAAGATTTATCAAACCCGATCAAAATCGCCATTGTCGGCCGCCCGAACGTGGGTAAATCTACCTTGCTGAACGCGCTTGTCGGTGAAGAACGCGCCATGACAGGGCCGGAAGCGGGCATTACCCGCGATGCCATTCACGTGGATTGGGAATTTAACGAACGTAAAATCCGCTTGGTGGATACGGCGGGCCTGCGCAAACGCGCCCGCGTGATCAACCAGATCGAACGCATGGCGGTTGACGATACCATGCGTGCCATTCGTCTGGCGCAAGTTGTCATCATGGTGATTGATGGTGACACTTTGTTTGAAAAACAAGATCTGACCATCGCAGGCCATGTGGTGGATGAAGGCCGTAGTATTTTGATCGCCCTCAATAAATGGGATCAGGTGAAAAACAAAGAAGAAGTGCTGGAAGAAGTGCGCTATCAGCTCAATTCATCCCTGCCGCAGGTGCGCGATGTACCTGTCTTTACGATTTCTGCATTGAACGGCCATCGGTTGGATAAACTGATGCAGGGGGTTTTGGATGTTTATAAGCTCTGGAACCATCGCGTCTCGACGGGCAAGCTGAACCGCTGGCTGCGCATGATGGAATCGCACAATCCGGCCCCGCTGGTCAGTGGCCGTCAGAACCGTTTGCGGTATATGACGCAGATCAAGGCCCGTCCGCCGACTTTTGCGCTATGGGTGTCGCGTCCGGGTGATTATCCTGAATCGCATCAGCGTTACATCATCAACGGCTTGCGCCGTGATTTTGATATGCCGGCAACACCTGTGCGTCTGGTTTTGAAAACCAGTAAAAATCCTTACGCGGATTAATGTTCGTTTTTATTTTGATTTTTCGGTCTGGGCGATGCTGTGGTCCAGGCGGTGGTCATCTATGCCTGCGGGTTCTTGATGCATCATCACTTCGGCTTTGGGGTAGGCTGCGTATAAAATACGCTCCAGCTCTTCGGTGATGTCATGCGCGCGGTCCAGCGTCATGCCGCCGTCCATCTCTAAATGGAATTCGATAAAAATACGCTCGCCCGTGCTGCGGGTGCGTAAATCATGGATGGATTCAACATCCGGATGACAGGTGACAAGTGTTTCAATGCGCTTGCGGTCGGCATCGGGCAGCTCTTTGTCCATCAGAATATCCGCAGAATCACGCAAAATACCATAGGCATTGCGCAATAATACAAGCGCGACCAGCAGGGCAAAGAGCGGATCAAAATAACTCCAGCCTGTATAGTGGCTCAAGATCAGCGCCAGAATAACACCGGCATTTGTCAGCAAATCGCCTTTGTAATTCAAGCCATCTGCCGCAATCGCCACAGACTTTGTTTTGCGAATGACATGGCGCTGGAATAAAACGAGCACGGCGGTCAACACAAGCGATAGCACCATCACCGCAATACCAACAGGCGCTTCGTGCATGACTTCCGGTTTAATCAAGC
>JBGTNC010000018.1:0-6157 GCA_041743265.1 Alphaproteobacteria bacterium
TCGCCATGCTGCCATCACCGCCGATGCCGATCAGTGCTTCGATGCCCAATTCTTTCAGACCATCAACAATTTCGTCGGAGCGATCTTTCAAGCTGCCATCCGGCATGGGGAATTGGAACGGGTTGCCCTTGTTGGTCGTACCCAAAATGGTACCGCCCAAACGCATCACGGCCGTATCAAACATTGCCTTGGTCAAAAGTTTGTAACGCATGGGGCGCACCAGAAGACCGGCTGTGCCGTCTTCGATGCCAATCACTTCCCAGCCCTTTTCTGTGGCTGCATGGACCACAGCGCGGATCGTTGCGTTCAAACCGGCGCAATCGCCACCACTGGTGAGAATACCGATGCGTTTTTTTGTTGTCATAGCCTTATATACACCCTTCTGAAAATGCCGTTTTTGCGTGCAGGCCGCTGATCTGGTCCTGCCGAGCGTAAAAGTGCGTCAGTGCGCCAAGAAAAGCAACACACAAATAAGTCTTAAAAAAACAGGGGTTTCCTGATAAAATACCCGCTGTTCATCGGGTGAGTCCCGGACAGGCAGTATTTATACGCCTTAATATACAAGGATTGGCCATACCGACATGATGCCGGAAGACGTAGCAGAACTCGAGCATATGCTCGAACAGCTCAAAATAGAGCACCGCGACTTGGATATTATCATCCAGCAGTTAACCGATAGCGTACCGGTCGACTTCCTGCGCCTGCAGCGCCTGAAAAAGCGCAAATTGTTCCTGAAAGATTCGATTCAAAAAGTCGAAAGCATGTTGCTGCCGGACATCATCGCTTAATCAATATGTAAACTAATGCAAAATAACCCGCTGCCTAGAGCAGCGGCGTATCCGTGCCCGTCACCAAATCACGCACCAGTGGTATCGTCACAGCCCGCTTTTCAGCCAACGCCCTGCGGTCGATACGATCTACAATGTCGCGCATGGCGGCAAAGGTGCGCTCCAGCCGTGGCAGTAAAAACTGGACCACTTCCTGCGGCACAAAAATCTGGCGATCAGAAAAGAGTTTTGTCAGCACAACGGCCATCAACTGGTCATCCGGCGCGCCCAAGGCAACGGCAGGTGCGGCCACAAAACGCGATTCAAGATCACGCAATTTGAAAACCCAACTGCGCGGCGGTGATGCCGCAGCTGCCAGCACATGCCCGCCCCGCTCTTTTTGTACGTTATACAAATGCAGCAATGCTTCTTCGCGCGCAATATCGCCGATCAAGGCATCAAGGTGATCGACAATCACCGCCTTGGGGCTGGCATCAATTTCCAGCGGGTTATAAAAAGCTGCTTGTGTTTCGCGTTGCCAGACATGCAACAAATGCGTTTTGCCACAAGCAGGCGGGCCATAAATCACCAGCAAGGGTGCGGGCCAATCGGGATAGCGGTCAATCCATGCAATCGCATCGCTATTGCTTTGCGATACCCAGAAATCTTCCCGCGCGAAAGCAGCGCGATGCCCCAGATCAAACGGCAATTGTTCCGGCTTGGCGGTCATGCAGACGCCGCAGCCTTTTTACCCGATGTTTTTTTTGTTCCGCCGCTGTAATAGCTACTGGCCAGATATTGCTCCAGCGCAAAACGCACAAGCACACCGACAACAGCCGCGACAGGCACGGCAATCATCACGCCCGTAAAGCCCAACAGCGCACCACCTGCCATCAAGGCAAACAAAATCCACAAGGCATGCAGCCCCACTTTTTCGCCCACCAGACGTG
The DNA here is from genome assembly GCA_041743265.1 of Alphaproteobacteria bacterium. Classification (GTDB taxonomy): domain Bacteria; phylum Pseudomonadota; class Alphaproteobacteria; order Micavibrionales; family UBA2020; genus UBA2020. The sequence continues at coordinate 1,718 of JBGTNC010000018.1, forward strand.
GTGTCAGGAAATTACCCTCCACCAGCTGCCCAACACCGAAAATAGCGGCCACAATCAAAACCGGCGTCAAATCACCGCTATATTGGAACCACGCCACGATCAATGCTGTAGCAAGACCGACGAGCGAACCAACATAGGGAATAAAAGACAAAATCCCCGCCGTAAAGCCGATGAACAAGCCGAAGTTCAAGCCCGCAATAGACAAAGCCACTGCGTAAATCGCACCCAGCACCAGACAGACCATCGCCTGCCCACGCACAAAGCCCGACATGGCGGCATCCATCTTGTGCAAAAGGCCGCGAATGGTGCCCGCTTGCGCGCGTGGCAGCCAGCTATCTACCTTGTCGACCATCACGGGCCAGTCACGCAGCATATAAAAAGACACAACGGGCGCGATAAACAAAATCGACAACAGGTCAAACAACGCCATGCCGCCATCCCAAATTTTTTGGATGGCTTTGGTCGCCCAGCCAAAAGCGGTGACAGCAACGGACGATGCTTGTTGGCGGATTTCTTCTTGCGGTGTGGCCAGCAATTGCGCCTGTACTTTTTCAATCCACGGCAATGCCAGCACGCGCATTTTATCAATGTACACCGGCAAGACTTCAATAAACGCCAAAAACTGTCCGCGTAAAATCGGGAAGGTCAGCGACACAATCAATACAAAAACCGCCACGAAGGACAGCAGAACAAGCGATGCACTGGTGGTGCGGCTTAAGCCGCGCTTTACCAGCCAGCATGTGACAGGGTCTAGAAAATACGCCACCGCAAGCCCCAACACGAAAGGCAGCAAGACACCTTTCAGCATCCACAGCAGCAAGGCAAACACAAGCGTGCCTAAACTCCAGAACCAGATATGCCGTTGCAACGTCATGCCGAAAACTCCGGATAAAAATTAAGGGGCGATTTGCAGATCATAAAACGGGGCCACGCCAGCTGCCGTTTGCAAGGGGCCCATACGGATCCCCTGCGCCGACAGCGCCTGACGTAATGTATCAACACTGCCCGTGTGTTTCAGCACGAAACGCGCACTGTTACTGCTGAGCGCGCGAATATCCATCCGCACGGGCGGCGATATGGATGACAAGCGTTTTTGTACATCCACCCAGTCTGAAAAACTATTGAACATGAAGGTGACTTCTACTTCCGTCGCGGCACCGAAAATATCCAGCGTGCGGGCATAGGGGTCATTCAACGCATTAGGTACATTTGGCTGCACATCATGCGGTGAATTTGTGGTCACGAACGAAGGCCTTGGGCCTGCATAAGAATCCGTCGGCACCTGCTGCTGATAGCCGGTCGGATACGGGTTGCCTGTGCTCGCCGGACGCTCTGGCGGGGCGTAGGTGGTCACCGCAGCATTGTCAATTTCAACAGCTGTATTGCGCTGTGCCGTCAAAGACCGGCTGATGTCTTCCACGCGTGCTTCTGCGCCGCGTTGCGGGCGCTGCAAATAGCTCAACACGTCATACATCGACTGGCGCCATGCCTCGTCATCCGATTTCTCCCCCACATACGGTGTCACCGCATTGCGACGGCGCAGCGTGCGGCCATCATAAACATGGATATCAATCGTCATATACGCGCCGGATTTATTGGCCACAGCCAAAACCACTTGCTGCACGCCATATTGCTGGCGCAGTTTTTCAACCGTGTTGTAACTGCCAGACCAAACGCTGTCCGCAGGGCCTGCCGCGACATCGCTGATATCCCCCAAGGGCACCACCACTTGTTGTGATGTCTGGTTGCGCGGCAAAGCATTTTGCCAAATATCGCGCCACGGGTTGGGGTCTTCCCACAAAACCGTCTTGCCTGCCATATTTTCGTAATAAGGTAAAATCAACACCATGCCCGATACAGGCGGTTTGCCCGTTGCAGGGCGCTGAACTGTTTTTGTCGTATCCGGCAGGTTCGTGACGGTACCCTGCTCATTCCAGACAGGCTCCTGCCAGCCGGGTGGCATCGCACCGTTTTCTGTGGTTGGCGGCGCTGTGCCATTTTCCGTAGACGGCTGCGTGGCTGTTTGCACCTGAGATGTGTCATAAACACGACGGCGCGCTTGCGGCACCACCGGCACACTTATGAAATTACGAATTTTGTCGCGAAAGCGAACTGTGAAGTTACCGACATAGCGTGTGCTGGAGAGCTGTTCATTCTTGATTTCGAAATCCTGTACCAAAGTTGCCAATACCACATCATCGGGAACCTTGGGCTGCACACCTGCGGCCAAATGCCGCTCTGCCAGTTTCTGGAAAGCCAAACGGCGGGCGGATTTGATCGCCTCGTCACGTGCCACCACCGCGTTATCTGCGGTCTGGTCTACAATCACATCGGTCACAATCAGCATCGTATCTTCGTAAACAGGGGCCGGTGTACGGTACATACGGCTGGAAGGCGACACTTCGGGTGAAGCCCCCTTAATCAGTTTCTCCAACGCCTGCGCTGACGTTGAAAAAGCGCAGAACATCAAGGAGATGATCAAAAGAGTTAAAAAATTAGATAATTTAATATTCGACATAAAGGGCAAATGCTCTGCTGATGGGGTGATTATTCCAGATAGACCATACCGCCACGGCCAAAAAAAATCCAGATATTCCATAGGTTAAAACACAAAAAGATCATCCGTTCATGTAACAGCATGTTGTATCCGGGCCGCAAGACAGCTATTCTTGTGTGCAGGCAGGTTTGTTGTGAAATCAACAAGATATTAACCAATCCATGCAAGGATAGTGAATAGCGTCTTGGAACAGAATACCTTCGGGTTCTTTTTCAATATGCCTGCCAAAGTCAGCGATTGGTTCTTGCGCAAAACCTTGCGCCTGATCACTGATAAAAAAGGTATCATTTTTCTACTGGTCTTATCCTCGGGGGGCTCTTTGAGGGGGCACATTAAACATTCAGGCATTCTTTTCAGCGTCGCGCTTTTGCTGGCCGCTATCGCTTTGCCCATACACAGCCCTTACGCTGCGAGCCCGAAACAAACAGGCGCTGTCATTATTCCGGCATCCGCCAGCGTAAGCTCTGCGTCCGTCACGCCGCCCCCTATCCCTGCCACGATGAAGCCGATTTTTCTGTCGAGCCAGTCATCTGTCTATGACATCGTGCCGCATCTGCAAATGTTTGAAGGCCCGCGCGAGCAAGTATCGCTGACCCAGATGATCCCACAGTTCCGCGCCGGACAGGGTACACGGACAGATAACGGGCCGATTGTTCTGGGCTATAGCCCCTCTGCTTATTGGTTGATTTTCAGTGTGTATAACCGCAGCCAGGGTAAAAGCCTCTGGATGCTGGATTTTGGCAACCGCATGAACGGCACCAGCGGCGCCATGGACCGCATTTCCATTTTCAGCGATGCCGCCCCTGATCAGCCCCTGATGCAAGCAGGCCGCCTTGTGAACAACAAGATGCACATCCGTGGCCAGCAGCGCAACGCCATACCGCTCAGCTTCGAACCCGGACAGGGCCGTATCATTGGTATATATATAGAGCCCACGCGCGGCATGCCCATGACGCTGGACCTGCGCATGTATGAACAGGCGCAGTTCATGACCTTGAATGACGAGCGCAACTTGCAACTGAACATTCTGCTGGTCGTCACGTTACTGCTGGTGGGCACCTATCTTATTTTCTGGAGCAATTATCGCCGCCAAATCCCGCTGCTGCTGGGCGGCTACCTGCTCTTGCAATACGCGATTTATATGGCGAGCGACGAAATTGTGCCCTATGGCAACAATACCAGCGTGACCTATATCGACCTGCTCCACGCGGCCGCTGCCTTCGTGGCCATCGCCCTCAGCCGTTATGTACTGGTGGCGGGGGCGCGCAAAAGCACGGCAAACGTTGTGCTGACGATTGCCAAGGGCGGCATTATTATCTTTGCCCTCTCTGCCCTCGCCCTCAACCGTGGCTTTGCACTGACCGATACAGTTTTGATCCGCCTGCTGCCCATCGGCATCTGTATTCTTATTATTGTGCTCGGCGCCTTGACGCTGATGAGCCGTGCGCGGCCCATGGCCTTGCTCTATACCAGCAGCTGGGTCGTTTTGCTGATTGGTGCCGTTTTGTCCGAAGCCACAGCCAGCGGTGTGACAAGCTATTCATCATATGGACTAAACATCTATTGGATAGCTTTTCTGATCCACCTCATGATCCTGTCCTTTGCATCCTTACGCTTCTTGATCGTTTCCGAAGACATTCAGCGCCGCGAACGCGAGATCCTTCGTCACAGCCGCGAAGAAGCACAAGAAAGCCAGAAAACCAAAGAACAGGCCGATCAGTCCCGCCTGCTGGGCGTTATGCAGCGCGAAAAAGAATTGATGGCTGACCTGCGCAATCGCGAGAGCGAACGTATTCAAGCCCTGCGCCATGCCAAAGAAGTTGCGGATCAGGCCAATAAAGCAAAATCAGACTTTCTGGCCGTTATCAGTCATGAAATTCGCA